>CAXGSZ010000156.1:0-6010 GCA_964012455.1 uncultured Alphaproteobacteria bacterium | reverse complement strand
GCCTTCCATGATCTTGAGCAACGCCTGCTGCACGCCTTCACCGGAAACATCGCGAGTAATGGACGGGTTGTCCGATTTCCGGCTGATCTTGTCGACTTCGTCGATGTAGACGATACCGCGCTGCGCCCGCTCTACATTGTAATCGGCAGACTGCAGTAGCTTGAGAATGATGTTCTCAACGTCTTCACCGACATATCCAGCTTCGGTTAAGGTCGTCGCATCCGCCATCGTAAACGGGACGTCAAGAATACGCGCCAAGGTCTGGGCCAGTAACGTCTTGCCGCAGCCAGTGGGACCGATCAATAGAATATTCGACTTAGCCAACTCGACATCGCTATTCTTGCCGCCGTGGTTCAGGCGCTTGTAGTGATTGTGCACGGCAACGGATAGCACGCGTTTGGCATGCGTTTGCCCGATCACATAATCATCAAGGACCTGTCGAATTTCCTTCGGTGTGGGTACTCCGTCGCTGGATTTCGAAACGGTGGCTTTGTGATCCTCCTTGATGATATCCATGCATAATTCAACACACTCATCGCAGATAAAAACTGTCGGTCCCGCGATCAGCTTGCGAACTTCATGCTGGCTCTTGCCACAGAACGAGCAGTAGAGCGTGTTCTTTGAATCGCCGTTACTGGACTTCGTCATAAGGAGATTATCCGTTCGTTGCGTACTTCAGAAATTATGTTAGCCAAACAGACTCCGGGTAAACAATCACAAAAATCAATGCACACGATAAGTTTATGATCGCTCAACCACACAACGCTCGAACGCAGGAAAGCCGACGATTCGCGTCATGTCCGTTCCGTCCACAAAAAACGTGTAATGAAAGCCAAGTAAGCACGGAAAAATCAAAATCAGCTTTCGCTTCCCGAATCGCCGTCCAGATCCCCGGCTTCTTCCAGGTTGGTCCGGGTCGTTTCCACCTTGTCAATCAGGCCGAATTCAAGTGCATCTTCCGCGGACATGAAGTTATCGCGTTCAACAGCACGTTCGATTGTCTCGTAGTCCTGACCCGTGTGGTGGACATAGATCTCGTTCAATCGCTTGCGGAGATTCAAAATTTCACGCGCATGTATTTCGATATCACTCGCCTGCCCCTGAAATCCGCCCGAAGGCTGATGCAACATAATACGGCTGTTCGGCAGGCAATACCGTTTTTCGGCGGCTCCTGCGGCAAGTAACAGCGAACCCATCGAGGCGGCCTGTCCGAGACATACGGTAGAAACGTCCGGCTTGATGTACTGCATCGTATCGTAGATGGAGAGCCCGGATGTCACAACGCCACCGGGCGAATTGATATAAAATGCGATGTCCTTGTTGGGGTTCTCAGCTTCCAAGAACAACAGCTGAGCGGATATGACACTTGCGACGGCATCGTTTACCGACCCCGTCAAAAAGATGATCCGCTCCTTCAGCAGACGGGAATAAATATCGTAGGAACGTTCGCCGCGATTGGTCTGTTCCACCACGATCGGGATCAATGCGTTCATTCGAATTTCATCATGCATCGTCATCGGAGCTCTTCCGTTTCTTTCAATACCGTCCCGCGACGTCAGCAGTCGTCGCTCTTGGCTTCTTCAGCATCCTTCGCTGTGTCCGCCTTCTTCTTTGACGCGCGTTTCTTCTTAGGTGCAGCCTTTTTCTTCTTCTGCGCTGCTTCTTTCTTCTCTTCTGTCACCTGATCTGGATCCGCCATCAATTCCTCAGGCGACACCACCCGGTCCGAGACTTCAGCCATTTCCAAAATGAAATCAACAACCTTGTCTTCGAAAATCGGCGCGCGCAAACCATCAATCGCCTGTTGGTTTTGTTGCAGGTACTCCATTACCTGCCGCTCTTGCCCGGGGTAACGGCGGACCTCTTGCAACATTGCCTGGTTCACTTCTTCCGCCGAAACCTCGATGTTGTTTACACGACCGACCTCTGCAAGGAGCAGGCCCAGTCGCACACGGCGCTGTCCGATCTTCTCATATTCAACTCGAACATCGTCTTCAGATTTCTCTTTGTCTTCGTCTTCCAAGCGGTTTTCGCGGCGTGCTTCCTCGAATTGCTCCCAGATCGATTGAACTTCCGTCTCCACCATACCAGGCGGAATTTCAAAGTCGTGTGCCTCGTCCAAGAGGTCCAACAAATCGCGCTTCAAGCGATTCCGCGTGAACATCGTATAATTTTGTTCGAGTTGTTGGCGGGTCCCGTCCTCTAGTTGGTCAAGCGACTCCAAACCCAGTGACTTCGCCAGTTCGTCGTCAATCGGCGTCTCGACCCGTTCGCGAATCTCCTTAATATCAACTTCGAAGACTGCGTCTTTGCTCTTGAGGTTTTCTGCGCCGTAATCCTCAGGGAAAGTAACGTTCACCGTAACATGTTCCTTCGGCTTCGCACCGATCAACTGGTCCTCAAACCCAGGAATGAAACGACCTGCGCCAAGCGTTAGCTGAAAATCTTCGCCTTTGCCTCCGTCAAATTCCTCTCCGTCGACCGAACCGACAAAATCTATGACGATGATGTCATCCTTCCGCGCTTTACGAGCGCGCTTAATTGGCTCCGAACGAACGATCTCCGAAGCGATATTGGCCATCGACTTTTCGATTTCCTCATCGGAAATCTCGCACGTTAGGCGTTGTAACTTGAGTGTCTTGAAATCAACCGGCGTAATTTCCGGCATAATTTCCACGGCCATGGTGTATTCAAGATCTTCACCATCCTCGAATTTCGTGACATCTATCTTTGGCTGGGTCGCCGGATTGATGCTATTGTCACTTATCGCCTGGGATGACGTTTCTACAACTGCGTCCTGCACGACCTCTCCCAAAACAGCTTGGCCGTAACGCTGGCGGAGGAGTTTCGTCGGCACCTTTCCTTGTCGAAATCCAGGAATGGTCACTTGCTTCCCAATTTCCGTGAGCTTCGAAAGAACACGCCCCTCAATATCGGCAGCCGGAATTACAATGGCATATTCCCGGCTCAAGCCTTCGTTTTTTGTTTCTGTAACCTGCATGGACGAAACCGATCGCGGTCTGTTGTGGTCAATTCGCTAATGCGCCCAGACGTATTCAAGGGCTTGGTGCGGGCGGAGGGACTCGAACCCCCACAGATTTCTCCACGTGGACCTAAACCACGCGCGTCTACCAATTCCGCCACGCCCGCAGAATTCGGTTAACGTTCGGGCGCATAGAGCGGTCCTGTATAAGAACACCGGTCGGGCCGGTCAAGCAAAGCAAATTTAGAATGTTAACGACAGGCCGCAGACCTGTTGGTCCGAAGGCAAGCTCTACCGATATGTATCGGCGAATGCTTCAAGGGCGAGCGTTCGCGGTCCCTCAAAATATGAGGCTGCAATATGCCGCCGCACGATACTTACTTCGTACCGCACATGGGCGATGCCGTAAGCATCCGTTCGCATGCCGATAACACGTGCGGTCTCAATTGAATTGTCCGCTCTCGTGCGATGAAACAACGACCCCGACTTCACGAACCCAACCTTTCGGCCACGTTTCATGAACAGGCTGACGGATCCTCGTCGCTTGCCGCCCAATAATTGAGCACGCGTTTTTCCCCGTAACTTTAAGACACTTCCCGGCATTTCGTGCTCCCCCGGTGCTTTGACCGTTTAATTATAAAACGCCGTCTTCTATAGAAATAGTCAATTATATATCATAGATTTTTTAATAGACGATTTACATTAGTAGACACCTCAATTTTGCGTTCGCCCGTATAGACTTCGTGGTTCTCTTCAATCTTATCCAGCTTATACAAGTAATTCACCATTAAGCCATATGACCGAAACATCCCAGCTTCAGAGGTATTGCCCTTCCAGCACAACCGTTCAACCTGCGCGCCGTTTGTGAGATGGAAATGGGCAACCGGATCCTTGGCACGACCGCTCCGTCCCTTTTCCTTCAAAAGGTAACGAGTGCATAATCGCATCAAAATCGGCTCGACGGCACTACTAATCGTTTCATCTTCCACCCAATTCTCCGCCGCCAGGATAATCTGCAGCGGATCACCACTCTCCACGGTAAGTCCCGCCACATTGCGAATTGCCGTTATATCAGATTCGGAAATCAGGCTTCCCCCGCCGATGAGCGCTGCATCCAGCCAACTACGGAATCCCGGGATAGGTGACAATGTCGAAAAGGTCTTCAAGCCATGGAATTCGCTTTGCAGCACATCCACGACACGCTTAATCAGGAACCCACCAAAGCTTATTCCTGCCAATCCCTTTTGTGCGTTAGAGATCGAATAGAAAATCGCTGTGTCAGCATCATTAGGATCGATTACCGGTGCATCTTCGTCGAGCAATTCCTGGACATTTCCGGCGAGACCATTGACCAGCGCGACCTCGACGAAAATCAGCGGCTCCTCCGGCATTCGAGGATGAAAAAATGCAAAACATCTGCGATCGGAATCGAGCCGGTTCTTCAAATCATCCCAGCTCCGAATTTCATGCACCGCTTCATAGGCGATAAGCTTCTCGAGAAGACTAGCGGGGGAATCCCATTTGATTCGCTGCAACTCCAGGAACCCAATATCAAACCAGGAAGTCAGTAATTGCCTTAAATCACCATCCAGCGCCCGAAATGCGGGGCTCTTGCGCGTCAGCCGACTAAGATCCGCGCGTAAATCAACCAGAAATTTCACGCCTTCCGGGAGACCATTGAATTGCGTCAATAGGCGAGTCCGACCCGGCTCCAGTGCGCGACGTAGCGATGTATATGCGGCGCTGCGCTCATGCGGTTCCACCTCACTAACCGCGGCAAGCTGTTGCTCCACCACTTCATCGTCGACGTCGAAATCCTCCGCGAGGACCTTCAAAAACCGTTCGCGGCCTTTCCAGTCGAGTTCTAGATAGGTCCGCCCCAAGGTTGCGGCCCGGCTGCGTGCAGATACTTCTCCGCCACGCGCTTCCAGACAGGACCGCATTTGTTCGCGCAGGTGTTCCAAATCGCTCAGAGCCGACAGGTCTGCTTTTACCCCGCCCGATTTTAAACTTGTAATATCGCGCCACGCGCCCTTCAGTCTTTGGATCAAGGTTGCCGATTCGGTCATTTTTCGATCCGTTCCATTTCCTTCAGATCTTTCAATACGCCAGGTAGCGCGTCGGGTAAATCCTCCGCGACCAAACCGGGGCCAATAGCGCGGGCTGCCTCGCCGTGCAGCCAGGTCGCTATGCACCCGGCGTCAAACGGATCGAGCCCCCGCGCGAGAAGACCGACACCGAAGCCCGCCAAAACGTCACCAGCCCCTGCCGTCGCTAGTTCGGGCGGCGCATTGTCGTTGATTGCGACGCGGCCATCGGGTGCCGCGATTACAGTATCGGCCCCCTTCAAAAGAACCGTCCCTCCGCTGATTTGCGCCGCCTGACGCACACGCGCGACTTTATGCCCCTCAACCATGAAAACACGTTCGAACTCACCATCGTGAGGCGTCATTAGGCAGGGACTTTCAATGCTGGAAAACAGTAGTTCCCGGGTTTCTTCGAATACGCTGATGGCGTCCGCATCGAGTACTACGGGAAGCTTCTGGCGCAAGACGGAAAGCGCTTTTTCGCGAGTGGCTACAGTCACGCCATTGCCCGGCCCGACTAGACAGGCGGATACTCTGGGTTCTTCAATAATATCGCGGAATGTGCCGGTATCCCTGACAGGTCGAACAATTGCACCTGGTAAGCTGACGCGATATATGACCGCCGATTCTGTAGGCACCGCAATCGAAATTATGCCTGCTCCCACCCGCATTGCGCTTTGAACCGCAAGTCTTGCCGCGCCGGTCATTTCGGCGCCGCCGACGACAATAGCATGGCCCCGCGTGTACTTATGGTCATTCCATTTCGGCCAAGGAAAACCATACGGCCAGCTCGATGGCCCATTACGCCATTGAGACGGCCCAATTTCTTCCAGTACAGAGTCGGGTATACCTATATCGGCCACGACCATTTCACCACAATATGCACGACCGGGATACAACAGATGCCCCGGTTTTAACCGAAAGAAGGTAACGGTTTTAT
>CAXGSZ010000155.1:0-6037 GCA_964012455.1 uncultured Alphaproteobacteria bacterium | reverse complement strand
CCGCTTGGACGTAAACAATTGTCCAACCTGCGCGTCTACGCCGGCTCGGGGCATCCCCATGAGGCGCAACAGCCGGAGCCTCTCGATATTGCATCCATGAACTCGAAGAATAAGCGGAGTGCGGCATAATGGCCGACGAGAACACGACCGAGAATGAGGTGCCGGCCGAAGAGGCAATGGCGGAAGCAGCCGCGGGTGATGAACAGGTGACCGAGGCTCAGCCGCCGCGGACGCTGACGGATTTCGCTGAGCTCGCCGCGGTTGCAACTGGAACGACGGCACCGGATCGTCCGGAGGAGGAGACTTCCAACGAACCGCAAATCGATGAGCACGGCCGTTCGTATGCGACCGGTCGCCGGAAGGATGCAGTCGCGCGCGTCTGGATTAAGCCAGGTGCGGGGAACATGGTGATTAACGGACGCGAAATCTCGCGTTATTTCGCCCGCCCGACGCAGCAGATGATGATCAAGCAGGCTTTTGACGTAGCGGGCCGCGCCAATCAGTATGATGTGATTTGCACGGTGAGTGGCGGCGGTCTCTCGGGCCAGGCCGGAGCGGTACGTCATGGCATCAGTAGAGCGCTCGTTGCCTACGAACCGGCATTGCGGCCGACCCTCAAGAAGGGTGGTTTCCTGACGCGAGATTCCCGTACAGTTGAGCGTAAAAAGTATGGCCGCGCCAAGGCGCGCCGTAGCTTCCAATTCTCTAAGCGCTAGCGCATTTAGAAAACTGGAACCTTCTAAGTTATTGGAAAGCGTCGATTTATTCGACGTTTTCCTTTTTGCCGATTTAAAAAATTAACAAATAGCCAATTCGTAGAATAAAACCCACCTAGAGCTCGCAATCCTTTGATAGCGAATCAGCTCTAAGTTTGGTGCATGTCGAAGTCGTATAAAAACGAAGTCAAACTCAAAGATGCCCAGATCATTATGTTTTACAGGGTGGGTCCAGCCGCGTTAATACAATGTGCGGAACCTGCCATGAGTTTCATGTAGCAGGTCCTTCCACCATGGCGCATAGCGAGTACAAAGAATAATGGGGATGCCGTTGCCTGACCGGATTCGGCGGCAATATTGATTGGCAGCTAAACGACACCAGGATGATGCAGATGTCACTTGAAGAGGTTCGCTCCCAACTCGCGCCGAGAGGCGTGCTTCGTGCCGCGATCAATATGGGCAATTTTCTCCTCGTTACCGGTAAGAACTCCGATGGCGAACCGGACGGTGTATCACCGGATATGGCTCGTGAATTGGCCCGCCGTATTGGTGTTGAGTGTAAGCTCGTACCTTTTGCGACGCCGGGTGAACTCGCGGATGCCGCGTCGGACGATGTCTGGGACATCGGAAATATCGGCGCAGAACCCGAACGCGCAAAGACGATCGCCTTCACCGCTGCATATGTTGAAATCGAAGCAACTTATATTGTGCCTGCCGGGTCGCCGATTCAATCGGTTGCGGATGTCGATCAGCGGGGAAATCGAATTGCCGTTTCCGCCCGTTCGGCCTACGAGTTGTGGTTGAGCGACAATATACAAAATGCGGAACTAAAACTGGCTCAAGGTCTTGATGGGTCTTTCGATCTATTTGTCGAAGAGGAACTGGAGGCTTTGGCGGGCTTGCGGCCGAGGCTAATAACCGACGTCGAAAAGCTGCCGGGCGCTCGTATTCTCGACGGTCAATTTACGGCAGTGCAACAGGCAATGGGGACAAAGCCCGACCGGGCGGCGGCCGCCGCGTATATGCGGGAATTCGTCGAGGAGACCAAGTCGAATGGTTTCGTGGAAGGTCTAATCGAGAAACATGGCGTGGTTGGCCGCTTGTCTGTGGCGCCACCTGCGTAGTGGTCGTGATCTTTGAGTAGCCACCTGTGCAGATATGCAGATTGTTTTGCAAAATCGCACTGTTGAATTTTGTTGTGGGCATTCGATATCCCAACTCGTGTGCTTTTTGGGATACGAATCATGTTGATCAAAGGTCTTAACCACCTTGCATTCATTACCGACGACATGACCAAGACCGTTCGATTTTATCGCGATCTGTTAGGCATGACGTTGCAAGCCGGAATAGGACATCAGGGTTATCGCCACTACTTTTTCCAGATGGGGACGGGTCAGGTGGCGTTTTTCGAATACGCCGGTGCCAGCCCGATGCGCCGCCAGAAGTTTCACGGAGAAATGACGCGAGAGCCTATTGGCTTCGATCATGTGTCCTTCACGCTCGAAACGAAAGAAGCGTTATTCCATCTAAAGGATAAGCTGGAGGCCGCCGGATTCGAAGTTTCTGATGCGGTCGATCACGGTACGATATGGTCGATCTATTTCTTCGACCCCAACAATATTCCTCTCGAGGCGTCGTGGGACTGTATGGAAATTTTGCAAGCGCCGGCGATAGAGGATGATGATCCGCTTCCGGTTGTTGACGAAGGCGCGGACCCGCAGCCAGGTCATTGGCCCGAAGTCTCTCGTCCGACGACGGCGAAGGAGATGGTCGCGCATGCGGGTAACGGAAATCGAATGCGGGCAAGCTTTTTAGAACGGGGGATCGCGCGACCGCTACCTGGTCTCGGGGTTGCGGCGGAGTAGGCGAAAGTAGAGCCCTGGTCGTGGGCAAGGCTGATTTCTCGATATACTCGATGGTGATACCGTCTGTATCTTGGAGATAGATGACCGGGCTGCCCGTGTTGGCGCCTTCATCGATGGGCGTCGGTGAATTAATTGGATGGAATCCATAGACTTGTGATGCGGCGATGGTGGCAACTATATCCGTTACTTTGAACGAGAGATGCGTAAAGCCAGTATCGCACGGTTGAACTTCGTTTCGCTTGCGAACAGCCGGAGCAAGATATTGGATGAGCTCAAGCGGATGCCCGGGAACTTGAACATCAGCGACGTTGATATCAGCATCCGCAACATCGGTGTTCTGAACCCATCGAGCCGTCATCCGGTATGATTGTTTTATAAAGTCGAACATACCGTCGTCGTTCCAATCCTTGTTACGAAAGCGGTTGTCACCTATTTCTGGAGGGACCACAGTCTCAGCATCTTCGCCCGTGGCGTGGCGGGCCGCGGTTTGCCGAAGAGACATGTAGCCCTACCTGAGCGAGATTTGGACTTCCGCTAGTTTGGTTGGGTCGTTCAGCATTTGCCGCGTCAGTGTGATGAAAGCGTTGCTAACATTGGTTGGGTCGATGGGACCACTATCGATCGCAGTTTCGCGCTTGAGGAATGTTGTGAAGATATTTTGATTTTTCTCTGCGAGATTGTTCATCAATTCGGCATATGCTGCAGGATCGGGAAATTTGCTGTTTTCAGTCGGTTTGTCGGATATTTTGGCTTCTAGCTATTAATAGTTGATAATGCATAGCACCACCTTCGTTCAGAACCGACGGAATGCGCGAGAAATTTATGCTTTCCGTGTGGAATCAATGTGGGTTTAGGCGCAAGATGTGTTGATTCAGAGCGCGTCTTTGAGCAGGAAGGCTGGCAGTTGGCCACACTGAAATATATAAACGAGACGTATTTTTTCGATAACACAAGATGTTGAGGGTATCGGTGCAAAATTTGGCCGTTTGTCGTAACATATTGTCACTTGAAGCTTGCTTACGTTTAGTCGCTGTGTCGGTAGTCTTCGGCATGTTGGCGGCCTGCAGCAGCGCTGGGGACATGACACGCACGGTCGTCAAGAACCTTAATCCGGTTAACTGGTTCGATGACGATGAGGGAGATAAGAACAAGAAGCCGCTGGCGGCTGAAAAGCAGAATGCGTCATCAAAATCGTTTCCAAAATTGGGCTCTGTTCCCGCGCGTCCAAAACGACCAAGTCCGGAAGCGGAAACCGAGCATATTGCCGAAGGCCTTGCCGCTGATACGGCGAACGCACGCTACACCGATCAACAGTTGCGTCAAAGTTCCGCCGTGTTTGGTGGCAATGCGCGGCCCCCGAGTACTGTCCATCCGAGCGGACCGATTGCACATTCCCCTATAATTCGTGGACCGGCCCTGCTGCCGCCCATGGCATCACCCCAGACGGCAAGGCGCGGCGGCACTGCATCACCGCCTGCGATCCGTCCTCCTGCTGCATCCCGGGGAGCAGTCGCGCTTCCGAAGCCTCGTGTCTCCAGTGTGGCGCCACCGCCAGTGAAGGTGCCGGTACTTAAGACTACACCGACGCGGGGGGCACCCCCGCCGTTAAAAGCGCCATCGCTTTCAAGACGTCTTCCACCGCCGGTCGCCCTCCCGCTGGTTAAGGCACCGACGCCATCGAAGCGACCGGCTGCGCCCCCAGTTGCCCCTCCCCACGTGAAGGCGCCGACACTCGCAAGAGTAGCGCAGCTGCCTGCTGCCGCGCAGTCGTCTGTGAAGGCACCAACTTTGGCAAATGTTACGCCTTCACCCCCAAGCCCGCGCGCGTCATCGGCGCCAACGGCATCGCCTGGGAAAGTCCAGCCGCCAACATTGGCGAGAATCGCACCGCCACACTCACAATCAGCGCCCGCGAACCGCCAACACGCGGTTGCTCCGGTCTCCGCGCCGATCGGGGGGCGCGCGCAAGTGCCGACCGTTGCCACACCCTCTGCACGACCGAGTCGGGCGCCTAAACCACCACCTGTCGCCACCCCGATCGGCGGGCCGCTCAGTCAGCGCGTAGTCTCGCTGCAGCCGCCTGCATCAGCGCGCGTCAGCCCTGCGTCACCCGCCAGAAGTTCACCAACCGACTCGATTCAAACTCTGAAGACGGTGCAGGTGGGAACGATATACTTTGGTGATGGTTCGTCACGATTGTCTTCTGAGGATGATTCGATATTGCGGGCAGTTACCGACGTATTCAGACAAACCGGCGGAAAAGTGATGGTCGTCGGTCACTCGAGTATGGGGGCGCCGCGGTTTAGTGCCGCACAGCGCGAGGCAGTGAATTATCGGATGTCATTAAAGCGTGCGAATGCGGTTGCCAGCAGGCTTATCCGGAACGGTATTTCGGCTGACAGCGTCGAAGTCATTGCCAAGGGCGATCGTGCGCCTGTTTACGCCGAAACATCCCAAACCGGTGCGGCCTATAATCGTCGTGCGGAAATTTTTATCGACTACCCTGATAGACCCTGAGATCGGAGTCGGAGTGTCACTTTAAATGCAGGAAGAGTTCTACCGGATTAAACGGCTACCGCCATATGTTTTCGCTGAAGTAAATCAGATGAAGGCGGAGGCTCGGGCCAATGGTGATGATATAATCGATTTTGGTATGGGAAATCCGGATTCGGCAACGCCAGAACATATTGTTGAGAAGCTGGTCGAATCGGTAGGTAATCCAAAGACGCATCGCTATTCTAATAGCCGCGGAATTCCGGGATTGCGCCGGGCGTTGGCCGATTACTACGACCGCCGATTTGGTGTGTCGATCGACCCCAAGACCGAGGCGATTGTGACTTTGGGATCTAAAGAGGGGATGGCCAACTTAGCGCAAGCGATTACCAGCCCCGGCGATATCGTGTTGTCCCCGAATCCCAGCTATCCAATCCACGCCTTCGGATTCATTATCGCAGGGGGCGTCGTTCGTCACTTGCCAGCCTACGTCGAGACGCCAGAAGCACGAAGAGAGTTTATAGCCGCGCTGCAAAGAGGCGTTGATCATTCGATTCCAAAGCCGCTCGCCGTGGTGCTAAACTACCCCTCGAACCCCACGGCGGAGACGGTCGACTTGGATTTTTATGCGGAAGTCGTCGACTTTTGCCGATTTCGTGAGATTTACATCCTGTCGGACCTCGCCTATTCGGAAGTCTATTTCGACGATAACCCGCCGCCTTCGATACTTGAGGTCCCGGGCGCTCGTGATTTAGCTGTCGAGTTTACGTCTCTCAGCAAAACCTACTCTATGCCTGGCTGGCGAATTGGCTTTGCTGCCGGTAACAAGACGCTTATTGCAGCGCTCGCTCGGGTGAAATCCTATCTGGATTACGGGGCCTTTACGCCAGTACAGGTGGCGGCAACCGCTGCGCTCAATGGTCCGCAGGAGTGTGTGGATGAGATGCGCGATTTGTACAGGGC
>CAXGSZ010000154.1:0-6045 GCA_964012455.1 uncultured Alphaproteobacteria bacterium | reverse complement strand
TTCGCCAATATGGCGGCGGGCGTCGTCGTCGGCAAGGTTGGGACTGCGGTGGCGCGTCCCGAGGAAATTCTCGCTGCTGCGTATGAGGATGAATGGTTCGGTGCCGAATCGAAAGTGCTGCCGGCCGCGGCCGCGATAGAACGGGTCGCCGCGTGGCGCCGACAGGGCCGCCGGGTCGGCTTTACCAACGGCTGTTTCGACCTGCTACACCCGGGGCATGTATCGCTGATCGCGCAGGCGCGCCAGAATTGTGACTGCCTGATTGTCGGCCTGAACAGCGATGCCTCAGTGGCCCGCCTTAAGGGCGATGATCGTCCTGTGCAGAACGAAGCCAGCCGCGCCGCGGTTCTCGCGTCGCTTGGTGATGTCGATGCCGTTGTAGTTTTTGGTGAAGACACTCCGCTCCAGCTTCTACGCGCGCTCAAGCCCGATGTGTTGGTTAAGGGCGCGGACTATACCGTTGATCAGGTCGTTGGTGCGGAAGACGTCAAGGGATGGGGTGGTGATGTAGTGCTGGCGGACCTACTGGATGGTCACAGTACGACCGCGACGATCCAGCGCCTCGGCAACAAGTGACCCGAGCTGCCAACCTACACGCTCTCCGCCCTGACAGTTTTCCTGATTCTTTTGATTGGCGCTTATGTGGTGCGCCAAGTGCGGCGGAGCCGCGAAAGTGAGATGGCCTTCAAATTGAATCAATGTGAAATCGACCTTCAGGACGCCGAACACGCGCTCAGCAATACCGTCGACTACTACAAGGTAGAGGTTGCACGGCTCGAACAGAAACTGGCACGCCGTGAGCCGTTGACGCGCGGGTCGGACGAAAAGTTCCGCCGCGCAAAAGCCGCTTTTGCCAGGCGTTATCATCCGGATCGCATATCTCGCGACGGCGAAAAAACGCGGATCCGCACAGAAGTTTTCAAAGAGTTCTGGGAAGAACTTCAGCGGATTGAAGTGGGCAAACGGTAACCCTGTTAACCTCTGATCCAATCCGGATCAGTGAATTGCATCAGACGGTTGGCGCTCAGGCGGGCGAACCGCAGGGTGATTGCCTTTCGGCGCGCGGCAATAAGCCTTTGCGGCTCCGGTTCGCGGATGATCGAGGCGCTGTAGGCGTCGGCGATCACCAATCCGCATTCCGACGGCAGAATGTCTATGGGGAAATCCGCCCCGGCCGCAAAATAAAAACGGTCGCAGAATTCCAAATACTCTTGCCACTTCTTGTCTGAGCGAAAATCCGGCACCGAAGATTTGATTTCGATCACCGAAATCGTACCCTTGTCATCGATGGTAATAATATCCGCCCGGCGGCCCGTCGTGAATGAGAACTCCGCAAGGCAAACATCGCCGCGCTCAGCGAAGAAGCGCGAGACCCCGCGCGCAATCTGCCCAGCACGGCTTTCGGGAGGTGATGTTGTGCCGGTCGCGTCGTTCATGCGGCCCAGGATATCATTGGAACGGGCGCTCGTGCAGCTTTTCAACGACGCGCGTCAGTTCGAAATCTCTGGCATGTATCTTTTTCGGCCCCTCCAGTTGCACGAAAGAGGATGCTTCGCGACCACTTCGGTCGAAGCCGAATAAGTTTGGTATGCGGTCAATCCCGCCAAAGCGTTTCGTGACAGCCTTGTCGCCAAACACCAAGGATAAGTCTGCACGGGTACTCATCAGAAACCGATCAATTCGTCTCTTCGCGTTACGCAGATCCCAATCCTCGATCAAGTTAATAGCGACGATGGCAAGAAATCTCTTGTCGAATTTGAGCCGCAATGCATTGGGTACTTCAAACTTCCATCGACAGGGCGGACACCAGCTCGTGGGAAAGTGAGAATGACAATCTTGCGATCCAGCTGGGGTACGTCCGCGTTGCCGATTTGCGGGAGGCCGGAGCGGGCCTGACGTAGGGTCATAAGCAGCCGTCGCGCCGGCGCACTTCACGCGATCGATAGCGCCAGCAACAACAGAGCAGTCTCATGGCCGGATTATGTGTCGGTTGGCCGCGGCGCGCGAACAAACCATTTCGTGACGCGAATCGCCATCGCCCGGCGGCTATGCTGACGGTCCCAACGAATGTTCGGAAAGATCCATGATCTCGATCATCATATCGGCGCTAAACGGAGCCCTACGAATCGGCGATGTCCTGTCGTCGTCGACGCGGGGAAAAGTTACACATGAGGTCATTGTCGTCGACGATCGCCACGTGTTAGTGGCAACGGGCGGACGAGGTGCGCAGTTGACAGCCGGAGCCGCTGCTACGAACGGTGATATTATCTTTTTCTTTTTTGCGGGCAGGATGTTTCCGGAAGGCAGGCTCGTTGCGATTGAGAGATCTCTGTCGCAGGATGCCGCACTTGTCGGTGGCAAATTCGCTCTCCTCTTCGACGGTCAGGACAAGTCCAGCCGCTGGTTGGATGGATTTTATCCCTGGATCCGTTCGCACGGCTTCTATTACGGCAATTCCGGAATTTTTCGTACTGTGTGCAGTCTACGATAGCCTAGGCGATGAACGGCCCATCCCTCTTATGCAGGACTATGATTTCGTCCGCCGTTCAGTGGCGGTTGGCTCCTCATCCACGGGCTTTATTTTATGTTTGCGTATCACCCAAAATGCTTGCCCGCCTCTATAATTACACGCGTCAGCGTTTTGGCACCAAATCCGTGCTGTTTAATCCCCAATCATAGCGGTGATCGAAGATTGTGCTGCGTCCTTCGAGTTTCGATTTTAGGGTCGGTCCGGCATAGCGGCGCAGATGGTCGAGAATGCCATCATCGGAACCGCCGAAATCAGGCCGGAACCAGGCATAGATGCCCGAGATGATGATATCACCGTCCTCTATGGTGACGCCCCGGGGATTGTTAACGAAGGCCCGCGCCGCGGATTCTAGGACGCGGTTCACGGTGTCTCCGGTATAGGCGTCCTGGCGCAAGTTAGGACAACCGATTGAAGCGCAATTGACGGCGTAGTGAATCCGGGGGTCTCGCCAGATGGGCCGGAGAATGCGGTGTTCAATGTCGTTTAGGCTGAGGTTCTCGCCCTCGACCGTGACGAGTTTCGCATCCCAGGGACCACCGCCGAAACCGCTGCCCTCGAGTTTGATTTCTCGGATGCTTTCGACCGGGAAGTGGGTGATTACGATCTGGATGGTCAACGCGTTGTAAAGGTTGATCCAATAAGCAAATTGCTCCGGACGGCTGTAATCGGAGATTTTAATATCTGCCAATTGGCGCACGTAGCCATGCAATTGCTGGGCATCGGAGGCGGAAAGCCGGCTGTACGCGAACCGATTGACACCATCGGGTCCTTGCCGGACATAGGTCTTCAAGAGGGTGTCCCACTCTGTGTGGTCGATCCGCTTCTGTGATTCAGGATTGTGGCGCTCCCAGCGCGACCACAGTTCTGCGTCGGGTGCGAACAGGGATTCGAACCAGAACGCACCTGTTAGAAGAAACATGGAAAGGGAACAGAGGAATATGCGTTTCATGATCTCGACATAATATGAGCCGACGCGTTTTGCATCTCACGAGTTTGGGCGCACCCCGGCGCCGCCCTTGAAGCCGTATCACGCAGGACGACCATGATTCAAGATGGCTAGCATGGAAGGGGTATCATGCAGATTTCGTCGGCAAGCGTTGAGGTGTTGAAGATTCCGGTAACGGATGGTTATCAGGCCGCCGGCCGCGCCGTAGATGCGAACTGGCATGTCTTGGTGCGTGTGATAACCGCTGACGGAATCGAAGGGGTTGGATATATCGTACAGCCAAGGGCCGACCTGATGCGGACCATCGCGTCCGGCGCCGCCGAGTTGGCGGATCATCTGCCGGGGATGGACATCCGCTATCCTGAGGCAATCTGGTCGGCGCTCGCGGATCGTGCCGCATGGATAGGGCCTGGTGGATTGCTGCATTGGTCTCTGGCGCCGTTGGACATTGCGGTCTGGGACGCGCTGGGCAAGTTGCTCGGCCAGCCGATCTTTAGGTTGCTTGGAGGATACCGCAGCGAAGTGGCGGCATACGCCAGCGACCGTATGTGGTACAGTGTTACGGTCGAAGACCTGCAGGATGCTATTTCGAATTACGCCGCCGCGGGCTATGGCGGAGTCAAGTTACGGCTCAGTCATTCGGCCCCAGCCGCAGAGCAGGCGGAGCGGGTTTCTGCCGCGCGGGATGCCGCCGGTCCCGATGTCAATGTTATGGTCGATGCGACTCTCGGCTGGAGCTATACGCAGGCGGTCGAAACCGGCCGGGCCTTGCAAGAAGCGGGGGCAGGCTGGCTTGAGGATCCCATTGACCACCGTGACTACGCAGGTCTCGCCAAACTTCGAAATATTTTCGATATGCAGGTGACTGGTGGCGAGCACTATTACACTGTTGCAGAATTGCGGAACTGTCTGGAGGCGCGCGCCTTGGATGTCGTGATACTGGACCTGGCCCGTGTTGGCGGCATCACGCCGTGGCGCAAGATGGCGGCGCTCGGAGAAGCTTTCAATGTACCGGTTTGCGGCCATGTCGTTCCCGAGGTGCACGTCCATCTGCTGGCTTCCGTTCCCGCCGGCGATATGGTCGAATACATGCCGCGCTCAACGGAAATTCTCCGCAACATGCCGGTGCCGTCGGGCGGGAAGATGGCGCCGCTCGACGCGCCGGGACATGGTTTGGAGTTGGATGAGGGAGCCGTTTCTCGGTTCCGGGTCTAAGGAGAGGGGCAACGATGCCGATCAAGGATGAGATCGCCGAGTTCGCTGACGACATGTGCGCCTGGCGGCGCGATATCCACGCTCATCCGGAAACGGCATTCGAGGAGACTCGGACATCGGACATCGTGGCGGAGAAACTGGAGTCGTTCGGGATCAAAGTGCATCGCGGGCTTGCCAAGACCGGTGTCGTCGGAACGCTCGCCGTCGGCAATTCGAACCGGGCCATTGGTCTCCGCGCCGATCTTGATGCGCTGGATATCCTCGAGGAGAATACTTTCGAGCATGTCTCCACGCATCCTGGCAAGATGCATGCGTGCGGCCATGACGGGCACACGACAATGTTGCTTGGCGCCGCGAAATATCTTTCCGAAACCCGGCGTTTCAACGGTACGGTGCAGTTTATCTTTCAGCCCGCCGAGGAGAATGAGGCCGGCGGCCGAGTCATGTGCGAGGACGGGCTGTTTGATCTGTTTCCCGTCGAAGCGGTCTATGGCATGCACAATCAACCGGGTCTTCCGCTCGGCAAGTTCGGTGTGCGCGTCGGCCCCTCAATGGCCTCCGCCGACATGTTTGAGATTACGATCAAGGGTAAAGGTTCGCACGCAGCGCATCCACATCAAGGTGCCGACCCTATCGTGACGGGGGCGGAAATCATCACCGCCCTCCAGCGGATTGTCTCGCGCTCCGCCAATCCAATCGAGGCGGCGGTGATCAGCGTGACCCAGTTTCACGCCGGCACTAATACAAATGTCATCCCGGAGACAGCCGTCATTAAAGGCACGTGCCGTACCTTGAGTGGATCAGTGCAGGATATGATCGAATCCCGAATGGAGGAGGTCGCGACAGGCATCGCCCGTGCGCACGGGTTGACCGCTGAATTTACTTACGACCGCCGCTATCCGGTGCTGGTGAACACCAAAGAAGAAACTCTGAAAGCGATTAAGGCGGCGCAAGCGGTGGCGGGCGCCGACAATGTCTCGACCGACCATCCACCAACCATGGGTTCCGAGGACTTTGCCTGGATGCTGCAGCACAATCCCGGCTGCTATGTCCGGGTTGGCAACGGCGAAGGCGAAGACGGTGGTTGCGTCGTCCATAATCCGAATTACGATTTCAACGACGAGGCATCGGTATACGGCGCAAGTTACTGGGCCGCATTGGTGGAACAAGAATTGTCTCTTTGATGAGCGTTTGTAGCGGAGAAGACGGCCGGCTGTTCGAAGCCGTATTCAATGGAGACCGGGCTGAGGTCGCAGCTATCTTGCGGGAAACGGATTGGCGGATCCGGAGATGGTCTGGGAGCCCGGCCAAAACCAATTGGACGAAAACAGAATAGCGGACGCTGCACGTTTTG
>CAXGSZ010000153.1:0-6051 GCA_964012455.1 uncultured Alphaproteobacteria bacterium | reverse complement strand
GATGCTGGTTCGGCCTCAAAGGGAAGCTTTACCGCCTCTTCCCTAACACGCCCGTCTTGCCGGAGCACGGCGCGCAGGATGCCTTCCTCCGAGCCCATTTCGGGCGAAACCCCCTGGGTCAGTTGCGCCCAAGTTTTCAGATGCGAAATATCGTCGCTCACGTCACCCTCCCCACGCGACTTGCACTAACAAGTCGTGGCGTTTTCCAAGAGTTCGATAATGTTGGATATAGGGCTCGGCCGGGCCATGAAGTAGCCCTGTCCGTAGTGGCAGCCGCAGCCCGTCAACGCGTCATACTCGTGCCGCTCTACGATCCCCTCCGCAACGATGTCGAGTTCGAGATCGATCGCCATGCCGGCGATGGCGTGAACGAGCTTCCGGCTCGCCTCGTCTTTCGACATGTTGACCACAAAGGCGCGATCGATCTTTAGCGTGTCGAACGGGAACCGGTGAAGGTAGCTAAGGCTCGAGTAACCGGTGCCAAAGTCGTCGATCGTCAGCAGAATACCGAGGTCCTTCAACTTTTCGAGCGCAACGGCAGCATGACCCGCATCATGCACCATTAGGTTCTCAATTACCTCAATATTGATCTGCCCCGGTTCAACGCGAGAATTCGCGATGATATCGCGCATCGTGTCGGTTTCCGCTAGCTCGAGCAGTTGCCGGCCCGAAATATTGATACTGACGAATGGCGGCTTCTTGCCAGCAAACGCCTCTGCGAAAGCGTCGAGCATAGTCAGATGATCGCTCAGGCCCTTCTCGAGGGCCCACCGCCCCATCTCAATTATGATGCTGGCCTCTTCGGAGAGCGAAATAAATTCTCCGGGCGATGTGAAACAACGCTCTGGATGGGTCCAGCGCATTAGCGCCTCATACCGAACGAGCATGCCGGTCCTTTCGAAACGCGTTACAGGGAGATTATGCCGACCGGAACCGCATTTTTATTTGTGCGCGATCACAAACTTTGTGATTAAGCGACCCACTCACTCACAGGCGCCCGCGCCTCCTGCAGGGGCTGAGTTATGATATCGACCAATGTCGGCTTGTCCGATTCAAGCGCAGCCTGCAACGCCGGCGCCAGCTGGTCCGTTTCCGCCACGGTCCAGGATTTGATCCCATAAGCCTCAGCGACCGCCGCATGGTCGGTACGGGTAAAATCGACGGAGTAATATCGCCCGTCGTAACCGCTGCGCTGCCCCGCCTTGATCCAACCGAACGCGCTATTCGAAAACACGATCATCGTCACGGGAATGCCCAATCGGCGAATTGTCTCCAACTCTCCGACGGCCATGCCGAAACTACCGTCTCCCATCACCGCGACGCATTTTGATCCCGAACGACCGTAGTAAGCGCCAACGGCAGCTGGAAGCGCGAACCCGAGCGCCCCGTGTGCGCGGTTGCTGATGAACGTGCGCCCCGTGTCGCGGATCTCATAGTAGGCGGAAAAGTACGGGCACGGAGTCCCAGGATCTGCCACGATGACCGCGTCCTGCAGCAGCTGCCGCTGTAACTCGTCTATCACCCGTTCGGGACGAATTGGAACGGCGGTCGATTTCGCCAGTTCGCGAAACTCCGCATATTTCTCTTTTCGTGCGTGTCCCACCAGTTGCTGGGCCCCATCCGCGTCCCGTTTAGAGACAGCGGCCTCAAGCGCCGTCAGGCACAACCTGGCATCGCCAACGAGCGCCGCGTCCGGACGATAAGACGCGCCCATTACTGCCGGATCGACATCGATATGGATGATCTTGGCGGCACCAGGCGCTGGGTGGCGCCAACGCTCCGTTGTAACAGAGCCCGCCCGGCACCCGACGAAGATGACCAAATCTGCGGCGTCGACGACCTTTCGGGTGGCCGGCGTACCCCCGTTGCTGCCCACGACGCCGAGCGACAACAGGTGATCGTCGGCAATGCTGCCTTGGCCGCTGATCGTTGTGGCGATGGGCGCGTCAATCTTCTTCGCCAACACCTCGAGTTCCTGTTCGGCGCCGGAAATCACGACGCCGCCACCGCAAAGGAACAAAGGTTGCCTCGCCTTGGAAATAAGCTCGGCCGCAGTCTCCACCGCGACCGGGTCGGGACCGGTCCGGCGCGCGGGGTAGCGACCGAACTCCTCCTCCGCCCAAATATCGGCCTCGTCGACCGGTTGCTGCTGCACGTCGAATGGCAAGCCTATATGTGCGGCGCCGGGTCGGCCCGTCGTCATCTCCTGGAACGCGCGACGCAGGATGCGGGGAAGATCCGCGGCATTGTCGATCACCTGCGTGAATTTCGTCAGCGGCCCGAACATCGCCTCCTGATTAAGTTCCGTCAGAGTATACCGGCCCCGGCTCGAAACTGAGATATCGCTGGTAATCGCAAGGAGCGGAATCGACGATTCACTCGCCTCAACGACACCGGGCGCAATATAGGTCGCGCCCCCGCCAGAAGGCCCCTCGCAGACGCCGACGCGACCGGTCACCCGTGCATAGGCGTCAGCCATATAGGCCGCGTGCCGTTCATCGCGGGTAAGCACATGTGTCAGGTCGCCGGCGGAACGATAGAGCGCATCGTAAAAAGGCAGGCTGGTATCCCCGCAAAGCCCGAAGATAACATTCACGCCGTGCAGCTTCAGCATTCGCACCAATGCCTCACCGCCGGTAATCTGGTTCGTCGTCATCTTTGCCTCCCTCGCCGTTTGCCTTCGCACGTCCGGTGATGCCACCGATGGCGCAACTTCGCAAACTCCGTCATTGCCAAGCAAGATGCAGTCGTCAGCGTCGATGGCCTCGTCATATTAGAAGGATAATCAAGGGCAAATTTTTAGTCTGTGCCAATCTCGGTTGCCCTGTGTGTTCAGGCAGTTTAAATCTAAGGTCATGGAGTATCGGCGTGGTCAAGGAATACCGCTTCAACCCATGCTATGGGGCATGCGGAAGCGATGCCCTAGTTGCGGTCAGTCTCATATTTTCCACACGTATCTCAAACAGGCTGACTCTTGCGACATATGCGACGCACAGTTTGGCGAAATTCGGACAGACGATATCGCGCCGTATTTCACGATCCTGCTTGTTGGTCACATTATCGCCCCTTTATTGTTTTTCGTCGAGACAACGTACGCGCCGCCCGTCTGGATACACTCAGCTATCTGGCCGGTGCTGACCATAATACTATCACTTTGGTTTCTGCCACGCGTCAAAGGGACAGCGATAGCAATTATGTGGCATCTCGGATTGCGTGGCGACGAAAGAAATTAGATTTCGAATACTAAGTGCAATTTCTTGGCTGTGTTCTTCACATTACAAGTTCGGACTGCGGCTTCCACCTTTAAGGTCTGATCAATGATTATCTAAATTGCCGCCGATTTAGCATACAATACAGTCGGCACCGTTAAATCCCTACGTCAACAATAACCGACCCATACGTTCCACTACCGTCTGTTTCCTGACAAGGACCGACCCCGAAAATACTGGTGTTTTCATCAGGGCCCTGGGCTCTTCCGCGGTACAAGTTGCGACGCATAAACCCTAAATGAACGCTTTTACGCCAATAACGGTACAACCCTCATGAACCTGGGTTTCGTTCATTTTTGTGCCTCGGTAATTCCTAAGCAATCGAGTTCGATAATTATTAATGCGCCAGGTGGCAACGCTCTCCCCAACATAGCGGGTACCTAGTCCGACCGGCCACAAAAGATGGGTAGAATCGCATGATATTTGTAATTTTTAATGTTGTGGAAGTTAATAAATAAATTTATCTGAGCCATAGTAATTTTAATTTTTGCGAACAAATAAACGTCCTATCAAGTGTCCTAAATAATAGCATATTGTATAGACAATCCAAAATGGTGAAACATGACAGGTAAAGTATCATATGTTGAGTGGAGTGGTGATAATGATCCAAATGTATTAGGTGTGCTAAGAGAGCATGGAGGCGTTATCGTAAGCCCGACGAAGGTCGGATACATAATAATGACCACCGATGCCAAAGGGTTAGATCGAAAATTTGATATTAAAGATCGACCTCGTAATAAGCCGGGGGTCGTCCTCTGTAGTTCAATGGAACAGTTGCAGACTATAGCAACGTTAAACGACGAAATACTAAATTTTTACCAGGAACACTGGGATAGAGACATCCTTCTTGGCTGTATTTTGCCTTGGTCTGAAAATGGTAAAAAGTATATCCCCGATGATGGGTCGAACGAATATATGATGGATTCTCGAGGAACTAGCTGCTTTGTTATTCGCTTCGGGACACCATCAGAAAAATTAGCCAGCGCCTTATGGCAGGACGAAAATAGGCTTGCATTTGCTAGCTCCGCTAACCCATCAGGACAGGGAAATCGGGGCGTAATTTCCGGTATCGGAACAAAAATAGAATCTGGCGTCGACCTTATATTAGGCGCAGACCCTTACGTCTCATCAATGCAACCGGACAAAACCGAAAAAACTCGTTATGAGCAAGGCGTTATGATCTCCATGGTAGATATGGATGGTAATTTAATACCCGAGCAGAAAGGTGAACGAGGCATCCTTCCAGCCCCAATTTTAATTCGCAAGGGCTTGAGTGTTGATAAAATAATTAATCTACTTTCTGACCATTTTAATACTTGGGATTACAGGCAAGGTGCGTACTATTGATGTTACACATCACATTAGTTCAGACACTATGATCCCCAATTCGGTATATGAGTTGCGGGCCGCACATAATCTGGCTCAACTCCATGAACGCGCCCCAAGGTATGTGCTAAATCGGCTCCGATTATCAGTCCCAGTATAGAACTGCTTTTCCTTCAACCCGGACGTCCAAGCTATAGCTGTGTCGGATATTGTGAATGGTGGATTTTTTAAAGCTGGCTCTCAGGCGTCGCCATAAAGCCAATCGTATTCTGCCTTGTGCTTCGCTTCGAAGGCATCGAACCGCGTGTCGTATTCCCGCGTGACGCCGTAATCGTCAAGACCGTTTAGCATGCGATACTTATCGAAGGGATCGATTTCGAACTTGTAACGTGCACCGTCCGGACCGGTGACGGATTGGGATTCCAGATCGAAAGCGACTTCTGCACCCGGATCGTCATGCAACTGCCGGCGCAATCCATCGCAATCGTCTCGCGCCAGACGCACCGGCAGAACGCCCCATTTTAAGCAATTGTTATAGTGAATGTCGCCGAAGCTTGGCGCAATGACGGCGCGGACACCGTTCGCGTTAAGCGCATATACAGCGCCCTCGCGTGACGACCCGCAGCCCCAATTGATATCGGCCACTACCACCTTGCCGTCGCTATAGGGCGCCTTGTTAAAAATGAACTCAGGGTCCTTCCTGAGGTCGTGCCACAAAAAACTCGCCATCTCAGGATCGCGGCGGTCCTTTCGCAGGAAGCGCGCAGGAATAATCTGGTCTGTGTCGCAATTGATGATGTCGATTGGAATACCAATCCCTTTAAAGGTTGTGAACGCTTCCATTTTTCTAATCCTCCATCAATTTGCGGACATCGGTAAACGTGCCACTGATCGCCGCGGCCGCGGCCATTGATGGGCTGACGAGATGCGTTCTGCTCCCTTGGCCCTGACGGCCCCGGAAGTTCCGGTTGCTAGTCGACGCCGAGCGTTCTCCCGGCTCCAGCAGATCCCCGTTCATTCCGACGCACATGGAGCAGCCGGGAAGCCGCCACTCCATCCCAGCATCGGTGAAGATCTTATCGAGCCCTTCCGCTTCCGCCTGCTTCTTGACCAAACCCGAACCGGGCGAAATAAGTGTCGACACGACGGCGCGACGTCCCTTTGCCACGGCGGCGGCCGAGCGGAGGTCTTCTATCCGCGCGTTCGTACAGGAGCCGATAAATACTTTGTCCACTCTGATTTCGGAAATCGGGGTCCCCGGCTTCAGATCCATGTAATCGAGCGTTGATTCCATCTCGGACCGCTTCTCTACATCGAATTCCGATGCCGGATCGGGGATCGTATCCGTCACCGGGGCCGCCCATTGCGGAGAGTTGCCCCATGTGACCATCGGTGCAATCGCATCACCGTCGACCGCATGTTCGGTATCGAAAACCGCTTCTTCATCTGTGGGAAG
>CAXGSZ010000152.1:0-6076 GCA_964012455.1 uncultured Alphaproteobacteria bacterium | reverse complement strand
ACCCCACAATTAGCTAAAGTCGTGCCGAGCGTCTAGTGGTCGGAAAACGTCAATTGCCTTGTTACGATCGGCGCCCGTCCAGCCAGGCGGTCATAGCCGGTAAGGCAACCAATCCTCCAAACAATGTAAAGCCGATCGCGATCGTCAATAGAGCGCCCATGCTCGCGGTTCCACGGTGCGCGGAAATCGCAAGACTCCCAAAAGAGAGTATCGTCGTCAGAGCGCTATATAGGACCGCGCGAGGCGTACTCGTTTGCTCCAGAGCCAGAACGTCATCGAGCATTCGCCCACGCATCACGAGATGAATTCCGCTCGCAATACCCAACCCCATTAACAACGGTAGTACGATTACGTTGGCGAAATTGAATGGCAGATCGAAGGCGACGGCTGTCGCGACGGTAAAGAGACCAGCCACTAAAAGCGGATAAAAAACGAGTAGCGTATCGCGGATGCTGCGCAACATGGCGAATAAGAGGACAAGGATTAGAACACCAGCAGTCGCGGTGGCCTGAAGTATCGCGTCAATGACTGCCCGGCTTGCCTCCAGAATAACCACCGGACTGTCGGTCGCATCCGGTGCGATGGTACGGACCGCGTCGATGAACTTCCGAAGAGCTAAATTGGTTTCGACGCTGAAGGCTGGAGTTATCTCTACACGCGCGATGCCATTCTCCGCAAGGTAACGCTCCCTCAAACCTTGCGGAACGTCATCAAGAGATACGTCTCCAGCCTCCAAAGCGACTCGTAGATGGTCGATTAAGCGCGGAAAATGCTCAAGCAGGCCGATGCGTAACGACGCGACCGCACGTTCATCGGTTGTGCCGTTCACAAAGGCATCAATCTCGTTTCGTAACCTATTGGCTGACTTGCCGAGCAAGCCATCCTTATCGTCGACAAAAGCGAGCTTGGCGGAGAATTCTCGCAACGCCTGAACCTCTTCGTTCGCAGTCACATTCCCGGACCTGTTATCAACGCTAAATAGAGGCAGCAAAACGAGGGAAAGGTCCCCAATGATGGCGAGCTTCTCTTCTTGCGCATTGGGAACAAAGTTCGAAATCGACACCGCTTTCGAGACTTCAGGCAATGCCTCCAGCTTTGTCGCGAGTGCTCGGGCCGTCTCCAAATTCGGCCTTATCGCTGAAATCGTCTTCGGCGAGGTGTCGCTATCCCGAATTAGATCCAGCGTTGTCTGAAGCGATTCTGTGTTCGGGTCCTGAAGACTCAGGGGGTCGAAATCAAACCTAACCTTGGGTGCAAGGAGCAGGGATACTACGGCAAATACAGCAATCCCAATCGTGACGGTACCACCACGACGACGTATAGCCTCCGCGCCTTTTTCCGCAACAGTGCTGGACGCCAACGTCCTCGGCTTGAACGGCACGAACGACAGAAGTGCGGGCAGTAATGAAAGGCTCATGAACAAAGCGATGAACATGCCGGTTCCTGAAATCAGCCCCAGTTCAGCCAATCCGAGGTAAGCAGTCGGCAAAAACGCATAGAACCCAATTACGGCCGAAACTGCAGAGAGCGCCATGGCACCCCCGACACCTACGGCAGCACCATGCAATGCCCCGACACGGGCGACACCATTCCGCACGGCCTCCGCATATCGCAGCGCAAAATGAATCCCGAAGTCGACACCTAGTCCAATGAACAGGACCGCAAAGGCGACTGAAAGCAGATTGAGATGTCCAACGGCGGCGACAGCGAAACCGGCTGTCCAAATTAAACCGCAAACGAGTGTCAGGACGATAGCACCAACAAGAACAAGAGAGCGAAGACCGAAAAACAGGCAGATCGAAACCATGATGAGCGAGAGAAAACTCGCCGCCTTGGCGCCGTCAAAGACACTGGTCAATTCTTCCGTCGAGAGTGCCAACCCTCCCGCTAGCCTAACGCGCACTCCATTTTCCGGCGTAAGGCCCAGTTCTGCCGCGGCTTCACGGATCGTATCCATGGTAGGCGCAGCGGGCGAAATCGTGGACCAATCCGCGTTGACCCGAACCTGTAAGAAACGGCGGGTATCAACCCCATTAGGGTCCTCGCCTGCCAACAATCCCCGCCAAGACAATTCGGCAGCTGTGCCCTGACTGCGGGCAGAGACAACGTTGGCGATGCGGTCCAACACGTAGGTCAAGTCGCCTATGGGTTCATTGCCGTCCGCCATATCATCGATCGCGAGGCCAATGACGCCCGACAATCCCCGTAAACTGGGGTCCTCGCTCAAGGCAACAAGTAATCCTTGGGCCTGCGACAAACGGTCTGCTACATGCTCAAGGTCATCGATCTCGAGATACAAAAGGCCGTTGCGCCGGAAGAATGGGTCACCCGCAAAATCGTAGACCGTTTCGATTGTTTCACTTTCAAGCCGCAACCGTTCGGCCAGTTTTTCAGCGGAAGCGTCGGCGCGATCCGGTGTTTTGGCATCGATCACGATCGTCATCAGATCGCCCGTCTTCGGAAACATGGACTTATAGGCGATGTAATTTTGTCGGAATGGCAGCTCTTCCGAGAGCATATCCGTTGTATTCGTATTGATCGTTAGGTTTTCGACGGTATAGCCAAATACGAAATAGGTCGCGGCACAGACGACCAGCACGACCGCCCAGGCAAATCGACAGACGGCTCGGATCCAGACTTCGAGGATGCGGTTTAATACGGACAAACTGGGTGTTCCTCGCGGGTATCAAGCCTGATCTGACAGTCGGCGGACGATATCTATCGACGTCATTGACGACAAGGCGGCTAATCGATGATGCCGGGGTTTTGCGCATGCCACAGAATCGTCGTAATGCTGACTAAACTGGCCTCATGCTGGAGAAACGAATGTTCCAACCCTGGAAGCGAAATCTTTTGGCCATCGCAGTTGCCAGTCTACTTTTCGCCCTTCCTGCGTCGGCGCAGCCAAGTGCTGCCGTGCACAAGGTCAAACGGCTCAATGCCACACTTCTCACAATAATGAAAAATGCAGAGAAGTTAAAATTTACAGGTAGATACAGAACCTTAGAACCGATCTTACTCGATAGTTTTGATATGGGCTTCATGGCACGGTTTTCCGCCGGTCGGCACTGGCGTTCTCTTTCAAAACCCGACCGAAAGCGGCTGATCAACGCCTTCTCAAAACTATGGATTTCGACCTATGCTGATCGGTTTGATGGTTACGGAGGCGAGCAAATCGAAATCATAGGCACGGAGAAAGCACCCCGCGATACACTGTTGGTGAAAACAAAAATCTTGAAACCGGACGGTGAGAAAGTGCCCATTGACTATCTTTTGCGCCAGAAGGTAGGAGTTTGGTCTGTGATTGATATTTTCCTCAAGGGTCGTTTCAGCGAACTCGCCAAGCAACGCGCCGAATACACCTCGATTCTCAAACGCAGCGGCATTTCAGGCCTCGTGGCGACTGTCGACGACAAAGTAAGACTTATGCAGTCGCGGAGTAGATAAGATGAACGGCGACGAGGACTTCGATTCTCTGAAGGTGGGCTCTACAGATACCGCCGCGATCGAATCTTACTACGACGAATGGGCCGACGACTACAATCAGAACCTCCAAGAGTGGAATTATCGCGCGCCTGCGGAGGCGGCGGATCAACTCGCTTTCCATTTATCAAATGTCTCGATTGTTCTTGATGTCGGTTGCGGCACAGGCCTCTTCGCGAAAGCCCTGGTCAGAAAATGCAAGTGTGCGATTACCGGTATCGACATATCGGCCGCGTCGCTCGTAAAAGCACGAAATCTCGACATTTATAGCGATTTGCGCCGCTGCGATCTCCAGAAACCGCGACTTCCCTTCGACACCTCCCAGTTCGATGCTGTGGCAGCTGTCGGCGTGATGACATATATTGCGGAACCGCGCGCCCTGCTGACCGAACTGTGCCGAATCGTCAAACCTAGTGGTCATATTCTGTTCACACACCGTGACGACCGCTGGAAAGAACAGGGTTTCGACGCCCTGATGAAAGAGCTTGAAGCGTCCGGTGTTTGGGAGATTCTCGATATCAGCGATCCCCGACCGTACCTGCCCCGTAACGCTGAATTCGGCGACGATATCAAAGTCGTGTTCGCCTTTTTCCGGGTCTGCTAGAGGAATCAGTCGTGGGGTCCCGACGCCCAATCTTTAGCGCGCACGACTTTGGCGTCCTTGCCGGAATTCCAATGATGGCAGTGCTTTCTTGGGCCACCACCGAGCGGACCTGGAATACCGTGGCCCGAAACGCCAGTCCCTACGCCGGCGCAATCTTGTCGAGAGGACCGAAGAAGATTGCCCAACGTGTTCGCGAAATCGCCGGCAAACACGATCTTCCGCTGAGGCCCTCTGAAATTGCCCAACAGCTCGTCACTTGTGAGATTGAAACTGCGATGCAGACGATCCGCGGCCACGCCCCAATGCGATGGGTGCCTGATATATCGATTGAGGGCGAAGCGCATCTCGAAGCGGCTTTGAGTGCCGGAAGAGGCGCCATCCTCTGGGACAGTCATTTCTATTTCGCCAGCCTGATCACCAAGATGGGACTCTATCGAAAAGGCTACCGGCTCCATCACATGAGCCGTCGCGAACATGGTTTTTCACCGACACATTTCGGCATCCGCGTTCTAAATCCTGTCCGTACATCGATTGAAGCGCGATATCTTGCAGATCGTGTTGTGATGTCGGAAGACAATCCGGGTGCTATATTAGATGATCTTGCGCATCGTCTAGCCAAAAACGAAGTGGTTTCGGTAACCGTGCGTGGCGATTCCAATCGACCGGTTGAGGTCCCATTTCTGAACGGTGCCATGCGTATCGCTCCAGGTGCGGCCGTGCTTGCCTGGAATTCTCAATCGGCACTACTGCCTGTCTTCACCACGCGGATTGATGATTTCTGTTATCGGGTGCGCATCTCCCCGCCGATCAATGTGCTCGACAATACGACACGGCGTGACGCTGTCATCTCTACCGCGCAAGAATATGCACGCCGTCTTGAAGCGGAGGTCATCGAGCACCCCGGCCAGTGGATCGATTGGATCAACATCTAAAGCGCGTCTTTCGATGCTTCTGATCGATCGATCCCAAGAAGTTTCCTAGCCTCTGTCATCTGCCACAAAATCAGCACCGGAATACTTGGAAGAATTTCCCGTATACGAGTCGCCAAAGAGACCACCAGCATCAGATCCGCCGGATGCCCGAGCAAGGCGCCGATCGCAACATAGCCGCCCTCCTGAATGCCAATACCACCAGGCACGACGAAGGAAGCTCCTCTAAGCGCACCAATTATGCCCTTCAAGATGATCGCATCGACAAATCCGATCGGCAAGCCGACAAGGAAACCTACCAGAACCACTTCGCCAACGAGAAAAACCCGTTGGACAAAGCGCAAGCTAACGGCAGCGGTCAATCGAAATCGGTCCTCATAGAGTTCGTGGAAAGCCTCATCCATGCTTTCAAGCCCTCCACGCCATCTCAACTTCCGATCCAGTCCGAGGCGTTCCAGGACACGGCTTGCTGAGGTTCCCAGCACTCCCTGTTTCTGAAGAAGGGCAAAAATAGCGATTCCCAACATGAGAAGACCCACACCGGCTAAAGCGCTCAACACGACGGCAATATCTCCCACGGTAATCGCAAGCATCAGGACACCGAACACGCCCCAGAGCGCAACGGCGAGAGCTTGTGTCGTCTTATCGACAAACATAATCGCGACGGTTGGCCCGGTTGGTTGTCCGTACCGGATAAGGATTCGCGTCTTCGCGAGTTCACCGCCGATCGTCGCCACGGGGAGGAGCGTATTCACTGCCGACCCCATCCATGAGGCCAATAAAGTTCGTATTGTTTTGGGCCGGCGACCGTGCGGAAACAATACGCGCCATCCCTCCGATGCGAGCCATTGTTCTACCGGCGCGAAAAAGCAAACAAACAGAAGTGCCAAGCTTCCTTGCCCTATCAGGGTGCCGACCGTCTCAACACCCTGCCAAAGAAAAAGGGCGGAAAATGCACTCACGCCGATAATAGCACCGATGAAAAATTTGCGAGTTTGCGAGAGAGGCATGAAAACGAGTTTTTAAAGCATCCACAATTAAAAAGTGTACTATACTATTA
>CAXGSZ010000151.1:0-6080 GCA_964012455.1 uncultured Alphaproteobacteria bacterium | reverse complement strand
CTCGCAACGGATTAAGTTTAATGCCTCCACATCGTCAACCGGACGGATAAAAAAGCCATCCGCGAGAAATTGATCATAGGCGCTACGCTCCTCCGATGTGGAGGATGGGGTATCGGACTCAGTTTTCAGCATTGTTTCAGGCTGCGGCCAAAACGCTCACGGTATCCTTAACGGTCGCCCAAATCTGTTCCGGCTCGAGTCCGCAGCTCTCCATCAACGAGTCCTGAGTGCCGTAGTCACGCAGGAATGCGTCGGGCACACCCAGTCGCCGGATCGGCGGTACCCGGCCGCTCATGCGATTGGTGACGAGATCGGTGACCGCACTGCCGAGACCGCCAACGAGCGTCCCTTCTTCGACCGTAACGATCAGGGGTGCCCGCTCCGCAAGACGCAGTACAAGTTCGTCGTCGAGCGGTTTCACCGTCGGTAAATGCAAAACGTTGGCGGCGATACCATCCTGTTCCAGAAATTCCGCAGCAGAGAGTGCCCGTGTCGTCGCGACACCCGTCGTTGCAAAGAGTACGGGCCCGAACCATCCGCCATTGGCGTGCCGTAGGTGATATCCCCGGCCGATTTCAAAGCAATCCTCCGGGTTGGTGACTACGGGGTCACCCCCCTTTGCGAGACGTATGTAGATCGGGCCGGGCCAATCCAGCGAAATGTCCATAAAACGGCGCATTTCCTCAGCGTCGGCCGGTGCCACAATGGTCATGTTCGGCAACACGCGCATGATTGCGATATCTTCAATCGCGATATGCGTCGGACCGAGCGGCGCATAGACCAAACCGCCGCCGTTGGCGATCATCCGGACCGGCAGGTTGTGCATACAGACGTCGACCGCAACTTGCTCGTAGCAGCGACGCGTAATAAAGGTCGCGATGGTGTTGATGTACGGGATGAAACCTTCCATCGCCATACCCGCCGCCATGCCGACGAAATTCGCCTCACTCACCCCTTCCATATAGTGACGGAGCGGAAACTGTTCTTTCATTTCCGCAAGCAGGCCAGGGCTCAAATCGGAGCCGATAAAAACAACCCGCTCATCGCGACAGGCAAGCTGATGGACCGCGTCGACGCAAGTCCTGCGCATCAGTCTTGCCCCACCGCGGTATAGAGACGTTCAATCAACTCGGCATCAATACGCGACCGATGATGCCAGGCAGGATCGTGCTCGGCGAAATCAATGCCCCTGCCTTTCACGGTATGGCAGATCACCACCGTCGGCTTATCGGGATCAATCGGCGCCGCAGTAAAGGTCCGACGCAACTCGTCGATGTCGTGGCCGTTGGCCTCAACTGCAGCGAAGCCAAAGGCGTTCCACTTGTCGAGCAATGGTTCAAGGTCAAGGATATCAGCCGTCGGGCCGGCTGACTGAATTTTGTTGTAGTCGACAATGGCAACAAGGTTCGAGAGTTTGTGTTTGGCAGCACACATAGCAGCTTCCCAAATAGAACCTTCGTTGATTTCGCCGTCGCCCATTATCACGAAAACGCGGTTCTGCCGGCCATGCATCCGAGCACCCAACGCACGCCCAACTCCGATTGGAAGGCCGTGTCCCAGCGCACCGGTCGACGCCTCGACACCCGGCACCTTATCGGCTTCGGGATGTCCGCCAAGGATCGATCCTTGGCGGCAAAAGGTCGCCAGCGCCTCCTTCGGAAAAAAACCCTTGTCAGCAAGCACAGCATAAAGTGCGAGACAGCCATGTCCTTTGCTGAGAATGCAGCAATCACGCTCTGCCCAATCTGGTTCTTCCACCCGGTAATCAAGGATATAGTCATAGAGGACACGAAGAATTTCGATCAGTGACATGGTCGAACCGATGTGGCCCCGCTCGCCACCCTTCAGCGCATCGACTGTCAACCTGCGCAGATAGCGCGACCGACCGTCGAGCGGCGGGCTCTTCGGACTATGCTCCAATGCGATTGCATTAGCTGCCATAGGGGAAGCCTTCTATCCCTTTCTCGGCGATATCGAGAAGCCGATATGCCTTATTGAGCTGTTCATCCAGGGTCACTGCGCGGTCCAGCGTCTCATGGGCAAGCAACCGACGCGACCATCGGTCCGGCAGGAACTCGTTCAGCGCGATCATGCACCAGCGCAAAGCGTACAATGGGAACAAAGCGCGAACACGATCGTGATATTCTGGATCATCGCGGTAGATGGCGTCGACGCCAGCAATGAAATGATACTTCTGGTCCTCGCTCAAAGTCATTCCAGGGTGGATAACAAATTCAGCACCTAACTTCGCTGGCTCATCCCATCCGAAATACTCAAAATCGACAAACACGATACGGCCGTTCAAGTCGCGCCGAGCATTATGGAAGCCGAAGTCTGACGGACTTAGCGTCCTGTATTCCGGCGCGATTTCAGTTTCAAACGCCTGGCCGCTCTTTTCACAAAATTCGTGGGCGAGGCTGATCGCTTTCTGTATCACCGGATAAATCCGCCCGCCAAGAAGCACTTCGAGTTGGGGCTCCTCTTGAGCCACTTCCTGCAACGTTTCGAGACGTGAGACGATCTGCTGGACGATTTCCGCTGGTGACAAACAGGTCTCGGATGCTGGCGGGAGATTAGCCGCCCCGTCAACTTTTCGCAGATCGTGCAAGGTGCGCACAAAATCGATTGCCGCCGTGATATCGCTATCTGTGACATGACCGATCTGGGAACCCTCTATCCATTGGAATAGGGCCAGATTATTGTCTCGATCAATCGCCAATGGCGTCGGTACTGATGCGACACCGTTGTCACTCAGGAATTGCAGCGCCCGAAATTCCGTACCAAGACGGTCCCGCTTATCGCCGATACCGTTAATATAAAGCTTGAGTGCATAAGATGTGCCGTTTGCGGTGATCTTATGAATCTGATTGTTCGCGCCGCCCTTGATGCGTATGGGCGATTCGATTAAACGCCCGACCAGCGCCGCGCTGAATTGCTGGATTTGGTTTGGCCCTTGTTCAGCCAAGGATAGCAAAGCTTATCTCCCGCCAGGTGCTGCAAATTTCAAGCGATTTGCGAACTTCACCGTATTGCCCATCCGAGAGCAAGTAGCCTTTGACATGACTTGGAAAGGACGGATGTTCAAACACTTCAATTAAGTCGTCGACGAAATGGCTGCATTGCTCAGACGATATCCGCCCGAGCTTTTCGGTTCGGGTCGACGCGAAGTGTACGTCCTTGCGATCAAAGTCAAACCCGCCTCTCTCAAAAAAGCCTTGTTCGGTCATCCATCTGAGTGCGGCTTCGCGCAAGTTCACGTCCGGATCGAAATGCGCACGCTTCGTCTTATGGCTAATGATCGACAAGGGAATATCCCTTTCACGACAGCTTCGCAAGAAGCTTGGGACGCCATCTATCAGCTTGGCCCTCGTCATCTGCCTACCGTAAACCTGACCTTGCAACCGTTGCCATTCCGTTATGCCGTATTCGTGCGCAAGAATGTGCTCGCGCACCTGATTCTTGGTACCTTTGAAATCCTCGGGGACCAATTTCCACTCCACAGCCAGCTCGCAAAAGACATGGTCATAGCCCGCGATCGTGTTGTCGAAATCGATTCCAATGTGAATCGTTGTGCTCATCGCAATTCGCGCAAATGTGCCTCCGTCGGCCAACCGATTTGAATGTCGATCGCGGCACCAAGCAACGCCATATGTGTCAACTCGACAAAACCGTACTCCGGCGAGGCAACATAAAAGTTCAAATCGCCGAGCCCGCGTAGCGGATTATCAGCATCAAATCCTGAAAACGTGACAAGTGAAGCGCCGAGCGCCCTACCCGCCTCACAGGCAGCAAGAATGTTTGGAGATCGACCCGAACTACTAATCGCCGCTAGGACATCACCGATCCGTGTATGCAGCTCAACCTGATGTGCAAATACCTGCTCATATCCAAGATCGTTGCCGAGACAAGTCAGCATTGACGGATCGTTCATCGCTTGCGCCCGAATGCCACCGCGTTTCGCGTAGTCCACTGCCATATGGCTGGCAATTCCCGCACTGCCGCCATTGCCAATAAATCGCAGCGTATTGCCGGCATCGCTGGCATCGACCACTTGGCCCAGGAAGCGCTCAAAGCCTGCGCCCAGGTCGATCTCGCTGCCATCCCGATCGGTAACCACCGTTTCCAAAGGTAATCTAGAAGCCAGCGTGAAGTATTTTTCGACGATATCCTGCACGAATTGAACCTATTTCAGCATGCTGACGATGGCTTTTTTGACCGCACCTTTTTCAACCGAGCTGCGGTGTCCTACAACGCCGATTTTGATGCCACCGACAATATTCCCAATGAACCCGACATCTCTTGGATCTCCACCTGCTGCGAACAATGCAGCTGTTACCGCAAGAAATGCATCCCCCGCGCCAATTGTATCGACCGGCGTATGCGCGAATGCCGGTACCGAAGCAAATTCCTGTTCCTTACCGTACATAAGGCAGCCGTAAGTACCGCGGGTCACAGCAAAATTTTCACATTGAAGATTAGGCTGCAAACGTTCCGAAATTATGAACTCGAGATCTGCAGATTTTTCCTGCGCCGCCAGGCGGGCCTCTTTCTCATCGATGCAAACATAGTTCGCCTTGGAATACTTAGTCACCAGATTGTACCCCAAATTTCCGGCATTCACCTGAGCGTTGACAGCGAGGTATTTTGCATCCGAGTGGATGCGTTCAATCAGTGGTCTCGCCATCATGCCATGACCGAAATCGCAAACAACCACGAGATCAAAATCGGAAATGCGCTCTTTCAAATGTGCGTCTATTTCAGCGACCTCCCTCGGTTCAAGCGGATTGTCTTCCATGTAATAAACTTCGAAGAGCTTGTTGAGATGGCCCTCCTCAACGAAACGCCGTTTTCGGACCGTTGGCCGGCGTGGCTGGCGAATTGCGGTCATGCTGACGTTCTGTTGCAGACTCCCGTTCACTAAACCATCGTAGTCATCCAAACCGCCAAGGCAGGTTACGATCTCGACTTCACGGCAGAATGCAGCCAAATGATTGGCGGCCGCCACAACACCGCCGGCGAATTGCTCTTCATTCTTGTAGAGTGTCGCGATGATGTTTTCCTTGCTCGCTTTGCCCAAGGCTTCCACGTAGTCGTACTGGTCGATGATCGTTTCGCCTATGAAAAGAACTTTCATATCTGCGACACGATCAATCAGTTCCAGTGTCCTATCGGCTCCACCATCGCGGCGCATATTATCGAGAAACGCCTGTGCCGCCGGATCGAGGAGGTTGAAATTCTCATTGATGAGGTTTGACGAACTAAAGGTAATCTCATCCGTGAAGATGACTCGGCCGCCATACTTCTCGACGAGCAAACGCTCGTCGTCGATCTTACCGGTCAGGTCGTCGGCAGAATTTGCATAGTCACTGCCCTTCACATAGACGCTCGGCTGAATTGCCTCGATTAGATTTTCAGCTGTCTTAGCCTCGTTAACGCCGGACCAATCAATATAACCGACCGCGGCGAGCATTTCCGCCCGCATACTCTGCGAAAAAACGGGACGCCCGGGGCCTTTATCGACAAATCTATCGCCAGTGACGGTCACGATGAGGAGGTCTCCGAGACGGCGTGCGGCCTCGAGATGCCGGACATGCCCCAAGTGCAGCAAGTCAAAGACTCCATGCGCTAGAACTACGCGTTGGCCATTGGCCCGGGCGGCTCGACTGATTTCTGCCAATTCTGAAACTGTCCGGACACGGTCGCGGGCGACGTCCGATCGATCCGGTTCCATCTCGGCTGCCACCTGCATTTTGTCCATTTGCCCGGTTTTCGAGTAACGTTCGGTCATGCTAAAGGCACCGTTAGCTGGCCTTACTTTTCTTCATGGTACGGACGTTGAAATACCAATCGTCGTTGAAACTATCCGGCAGCTTTCCCTCTTTAAAAGCCTGACACAAGTCCCGGACCGCATCTTCGACGGTGAATTTCGGCTGAAAGCCAAGTGCAGCAGCGATCTTCTCCGAATCAATCCGATAAGAGCGATTGTCATCGCTCGGCGTCCTTTCAATTTCGATTGGCGCCAACTCGGGCAGTACTTCCTCGACGACCCGCTTTACGACCTTGGCAATCTCCATCACCTT
>CAXGSZ010000150.1:0-6107 GCA_964012455.1 uncultured Alphaproteobacteria bacterium | reverse complement strand
GCGACCGCTTCCAGCGTTGTTACCCCAAGAAGCGGCACGGTCGCGGCGAGGGACATTGTCTGAGCGGTCGATAGGCCGATACGCACACCAGTATATGCACCCGGTCCAACCGTCGCTGCAATCAAGTCCAGTTCGCCGACGCTGCGTCCGGCGGCTTCCAGAACACGTTTTATCATCGGTACTAGAGCTTCAGCATGCCCGCGCGCCATCTCCTTGAATTCCTGCGCGAGAACGTTGCCATCCTTCACGACCGCGGCCGAACACGCCGAAGTCGCAGTGTCCATCCCAAGCACAAGCATCGTTCCCTCCCGGACCGATTAAGCGAAGGAACAAACCTCATCGAACGCAAAGCGGGGAAGACGCTCACCCATCACAGAAGTATCCGCGTAGCCCAGGTTGCAGAGAAAATTCGAACGAAAGCGCGTCCCCGCGAAGAACAACGCATCCACCTTATCGTTATCGAAGCCGGACATGGCGCCATAGTCCAGGCCGAGCGCACGGGCGGCGAGCATGAGATAAGCCCCCTGCAGAGAACCGTTCCGCAAGGCGGTGGTTTCGATCAGCTTCTGATTACCGGTGAACCAGGATCGCGCATCGTCATACGGAAACAGGCGTGGCAGGTGGTCCACGAAATCAAGATCGTGGGCGACAATCGCGGTGACCGGCGACGTCAAGACCTTTTGCACATTGTTTGATCCAAGCGTGGGTTTCAGCTTTTCCTTACCCTCGGCACTACGGACGAAAACCAGCCGCAGCGGCAAGCAATTCCCGCTTGTGGACCCAAGGATCATGAGATCATAGATCCGGCGTAATAGCGCCTCATCGACCGGCCGGTCTGTCCAGGCCTTTTGGGACCGCGCGTCACGAAACAGAAAATCGAGACCGGCTTCGTCGAGCATGAAACTTCTCCATCTTTACCAAATCACGCGATACATGCGTAATAACTTGTCGCTAGGGCGACCGGAGCGCTAATCTCCGGTCTATGATCAGATGCTTGCCGCAATTGCGCGTCGAACGCAACCTTCACCGCCGGATTCTATTCATCCTGGCTGTACTCGCCTGGACGCTTGTTCAGGGTGCGGCGCATGCTGCAGATTCTGCCGTCATTTTAATGTATCACCGCTTCGGCGAAGGTGGTCACCCCCAAACCAATATCGCCGTGGAGCAGTTCGACCAGCATCTCACGGAACTGGGAAATGCCAAGTATACTGTGCTTCCCATCCCGGAAATTCTCGCGAAGCTCAAATCGGGAACCGCTCTGCCGGAGAGAACGATCGGCATCACAATCGACGACGCGTTCCGGTCGGTTTATGAGATTGCCTATCCAAAGCTCCAAGAGCGCAATCTGCCGTTCACTCTTTTTGTCGCGACCCGTCCCGTAGATCATAAGCTACCGGATTACATGAATTGGGACCAAATCCGCGAATTGCGCGATGCCGGCATAACCATCGGCAGCCAAACCCATACGCACCTTCACATGACAGCCCGCGGTACCGATGCGAGCCGGGCGGATGTTGAGACCGCTAATAAGCGCTTTATCGCCGAGCTCGGTGCCGTGCCATCGCTATTTGCATATCCGTACGGCGAAGCCAGTGCCGCCGCAATGTCCGTTGTCCACGATGCCGGTTTTCACTTCGCCTTTGGACAGCATTCCGGCGTCGCCGATAGGACGAGCCCTCCCCTCTATTTACCCCGATTCGCTTTCAACGAAATCTATAGCGACGATCGTCGGTTTCGGTTGGTTGCAAATGCGCTACCGCTGCCGGTTCAGGATATCTCGCCACAGGACCCACTGTTGAAACAAAACCCACCGGCTTTCGGCTTTACAGTCGACCCACAGGTGGACGGCCTTGAGAAAATGAGCTGCTATCACTCTCAACAAGGGAAAGCCCGCATAGAACGGCTCGGCAGTCACCGCATTGAAGTTCGCTTCGAGACACCATTCAAACCAGGACGGTCACGGTTGAACTGCACCGTGCCCGGGCCCAACAATCGCTGGCGCTGGTTCGGACGTCAGTTTTACGCGCCCTAAACGACGCTACCTACACGTCCGGCCCGCCGGATGGTATCCGCTTCCCCAGCCGTGCCCGGTCGAGTGGCAACAAGTCATTGTCGATGATAACGCTATGCAACATCTTTACGTAGGCGTCACCCTTTTCGGAATAGGCTCGCAACGATTTGATCAAGGCCAGGCTATCGAGATGATTGCCCGATACCCGCATGGTTTCGCGCATCGCGCGGAAGCCACGATAGGCCCGATGGGTGTTAAGATTGAAAATGTAGGAACGCACGGAAGCATAAAGGTTTTTGAACGCGCGAATCTTATGAGTTTTACCGCTTTCCCGCTTCAAGGGAACGATGCCTTTGAACGAGGCCGTCGTCCATTGTCCAAACGGGGCATTGCCCTCACGCACGAAACGGGACGTCCCCCAACCACTTTCAATCGCACTCTGGGCCAGAGCAATTGAGACAGGCAGGACGTCAACGCGCGGCAGCAGCTGATCGACCCGCGGTTTGCGCACACCATAGAGCCGCGCCATGTCCCGCAGGTAGATGCGATCGGCGTCCGTCAGTTTGGCGCCCTTCTCCCGCTGCTGCTTCATACGGAGAAGTTTGTCACGCTCCTTGCGGACCCCTTCATTCACTTTCAAAACCAGCGGCAACATCATGCGCAAAAACAGTCGTTTGCGTTCGGCAGGCCGGGAAACCTTGCCCATACCGACCGGCACCGAAGCAAGATACAGCGGCGGCACCATTCGGGCGCCGTTGCGAACCGATTCTAGATCATAATTGATGCGCTGGTACACCTGACGTAACTTTGCAACGGACGGGATTAAAGCAATGTCGTGTGGCTTGACCAGCGTTGCCTGACGCGGACCGCCGCGAAGAGATTCCGGAGACGGCACAAGCGCCCCCCAAAGACCCAGCCAAAGACCAACAATGGTGAGGACGACTATGCCCGGCCACGCCACTTTAAAGCGAGAGAAAATATCTTTCGATGCACCTAGCAATTCCCGCCCTTAAATTCATACCTGCGAAAAGCGGCCTCACATGGCGGCCCGGACTTCCGTGACTTCTGGAATATAGTGCCGCAGCATGTTCTCAATGCCCATCTTCAACGTCATCGTCGAACTTGGGCATCCCGCGCAAGCGCCCCGCAATTGCAGGTACACCACGCCGGAATCAAATCCTTCAAAAACGATATCTCCACCGTCCTGCGCAACGGCGGGACGAACCCGGGTTTCGATCAGTTCCTTTATTTGAACCACTACTTCACTGTCTTCCCCCGAATCTTCCGTCGCCTTGGTCGCAGGGTCATCGGAGATAACCGGAAGCCCGGTTGTCATATGCTCCATTATCGCGCCCAGGATCGCCGGCTTCAAGACGTGCCATTCCTTCTCTGCACTCTTGGTGATCGTAACAAAATCGGCGCCGAGGAATACGGCGGCAACACCGTTAATTCCAAAAAGGTGAGAGGCGAGCGGAGACCGGCTTTCAGCCTCCTTCGCATTTGTGAAGTCGGCGGTGCCGGTCTCGAGGACCGTGCGGCCGGGCAGGAACTTAAGCGTAGCCGGATTCGGCGTCTGCTCGGTCTGAATAAACATTTTTCCGCTCCTAAAGAGGCGCTGGGCGATTAATAATTTTATAACCTACATGGGGATTCCATAATCATCGATCAAGTGATCGCGTCGATCTCCTCACGTGTCAGTGAGCCGGGCACCACAGTCACGGGAACGTGCAGCTGGCGCACCCCCTTGCCCATCATGTAGCTGATAATCGGCCCCGGCCCCTTCTTGTCGGTTCCAGCCGCCAATACCACTATCGAAATAGACGGCTCCTCGTCCATCAGCTTATACAATTCCTCGCTACGATCCCCTTCACGAATATACAGGATGGGCACTTTACCCGTCATACGCTGAACTTCCGCGGAATATCGTTGCAGTAATTCCTCACCTGCTTCGCGCGCCTCTTTCCGCATCAGGTCGCCAATCGCCATCCAATGCTGGAAATCCGCCTTGTCTGGCACGTAGAACAGGGCCACTCGACCATTCGAATGCTCTGCACGGCGGCACGCGAAATGTAACGCAGTTGGCATCTCGCCACTGTCGTCCACAACGACGAGAAGGACGCGTTCATCCGCGGGCGACGTCCTCGTAGTTTCGGCTTCGGACATGTGCTTTCCCCCAAGAGGAGAATATCCTGCCATCGTTCCCGGCGGGCGTCCATCGCCCGCGATCAGACGACCTCAGTCGCGGAGAAACCCAACGGCCTCGAAGACTTCTTCCAGAACGGGGCGGGAAAGCGCCCGGGCGCGCTCGCCCCCATCGCGCAGTACGGCATCTATCTCCGGGGGATCGCTGATCAACCGACGCATTTCTTCACCGATCGGGCCAAGCTCTGAGACCGCCAGTTCCGTAAGCTGCTGTTTGAACGTCGAGAATTGAGCGCCGCCCATGTCACGCAACACATCCTCCGGCGTCGAATCACTCAGCCCGGCATAAATTCCGACTAGGTTTTCCGCTTCGGGTCGAGCCGTCAACCCGGCAAGCTCGCTCGGCAAGGGTTCGGGATCGGTCTTCGCCTTTCGGATCTTCTGAGCGATTTCGTCGGGACCGTCATTTAGGTTGATGCGGCTGTACTCAGAAGGATCAGATTTCGACATCTTCTGGTTGCCGTTGCGCAATGACATGACCCGGCTCGCAACCCGAAGGATTATAGGCTCAGGAAGCGGAAACAGCTCGACTCCAAAATCGTTATTGAATTTCTGCGCGATGTCCCGGGACAGCTCAAGATGCTGCTTCTGATCCTCGCCGACCGGCACATGCGTCGCCTTGTATACGAGGATGTCCGCCGCCATCAGCACAGGATAATCATAAAGGCCAACAGACGCGTTCTCTCGGTGTTTACCCGCCTTTTCCTTGAACTGCGTCATTCGGTTAAGCCAGCCCAGACGCGCCACGCAATTGAACACCCAGGTCAACTCCGCATGATCCGGATTGCGGCTCTGGTTAAAAATGATGTTGTTCTTCGGGTCGATACCCGAGGCAATGAAGGCAGCCGTCACTTCACGCGTGCTATCCCGCAAATCGGCCGGATTCTGCGACATCGTAATCGCGTGGAGATCAACAACACAGTAGATGCAATCGTAGCTGTTCTGCAGCCGGACCCAATTGCGGATCGCTCCCAGATAATTACCGAGATGCAGGTTGCCTGTCGGCTGGATGCCGGAGAATATCCTATTCATGGAGCCGTCGCTTTGGACACGTTGGAAAAGAGCGCGGATTTATCGCCGCTCACACCCTGCCGGTCAAGCCGAGGTCGATCGTCGCAAGAGTGCTTTCAATTCGGCAAAGCGGACCACACCGAAAAGGTAGGTGAGAATTCCGTATAGCGCCAGGCCCATCGCCACCAATATGGACAAGGCAAAAATTCGGACTTCCTTCGCGCCTGCGAGAAGATCGGCCAACCCCCAAGCCCCTAGCAGCAATGCACTAGCCATAAGCCCTGCAGCCAAGAGTGCGCGCGGTGCGTTGCGCCGCAGCCTGGCATCAATGGTAAACTGTTCACGGCGCCTTAACACGCCTGCCAACATGGCCGCGTTGAGCCACGCGGAACAAGCTGTCGCGAGGGCGATCCCCACATGCGCCAGGACCTGCATCAGGGCAACCGCGAGGACGATGTTCACGACCATCGCGGCGACTGCGATCTTGACCGGGGTCGCCGTGTCTTGCCGGGCGAAAAAACCAGGCGTCAATGCTTTGATCAAAACATAGGCGGGCAAACCTGCCGCAAAGGCGGAAAGCGCGGCGGCGGTCTGCGCAGAGGCCTGCGCATCGAAGGCACCACGCTCAAACAGGACGGAGACGATGGGGGCTGCGATCGCGATCAATGCTGCGGCGGCCGGCAGGGTCAAATAGAGTGCGAACTCGATCGCACGGTTCTGGCTCTCGGCCGCGCCGAGCTGATCGCCACTCAACAACTGTTGCGTAAGTAGTGGCAGCAACGCGACACCGACCGCAACGCCTACGACACCGAGCGGAAGTTGGTTGACGCGATCCGCGAAGTACAAATACGAGACCGATCCCTCCGCCAGGGTGGAGGCGAGA
>CAXGSZ010000149.1:0-6149 GCA_964012455.1 uncultured Alphaproteobacteria bacterium | reverse complement strand
GTGATTCCGGAGAGGCCCGCGCCGTATGATTACAGATACCAGTAATGCCGTTCGCCTGTCGCAGTATTTTCTTCCGACCCTAAAGGAAACGCCGCAGGAAGCACAGATCGTCTCGCATCGCTATATGCTCCGGGCCGGAATGATTCGCCAGTCGAGCGCGGGTATATACTCCTGGCTCCCATTGGGATTTCGGGTCCTTAAGAAAATCGAACAGATCGTGCGTGAGGAGCAAAACAGGAGCGGCGCGCAAGAGCTATTGATGCCGACCATTCAGTCGGCCGACCTTTGGCGGCAATCGGACCGGTACGATGATTACGGTAAAGAGATGCTTCGCATAAAGGATCGTCACGATCGTGACATGCTCTATGGACCGACCAATGAAGAAGTCATCACGGAAATCATTGCAGCATCCGTGCGCAGCTATCGGGACTTACCGCTGAACCTCTACCACATTCAATGGAAATTCCGGGATGAGGTCCGGCCCCGGTTTGGGGTCATGCGTGGACGCGAATTTTACATGAAGGATGCGTATTCCTTCGATCTGGACGCTGACGAGGGTCGCGTCGCCTACAACAAGATGTTCGTCGCCTATCTGCGAACCTTCGCCCGAATGGGCCTAAAGGCCATACCCATGCGGGCTGAAACCGGCCCCATAGGTGGCGACATGAGCCATGAGTTCATTGTGCTCGCGGATACGGGCGAGAGCGAGGTTTTCTGTCATCAGAAATTGTTGGAATACGACATTCTAGGTGAGCAGGTCGACTTCGGTTCACCTGAACAAATCCAAGGATTTGTTGATCAGTGGACGAGCCTCTATGCGGCAACAGATGACATTCACGACGCCGATCAATTTAAACTTGAGGTGCCGGAGGAAAAACGGATTACGGCGCGGGGCATTGAAGTCGGTCACATCTTTTTCTTCGGTGACAAATATTCAAAGCCGTTGAATGCGATGGTCGTCACAAGCAACGGTAATGAGGTTCCCGTCCAGATGGGGTCCTATGGTGTTGGTGTCTCTCGCTTGGTGGGTGGCGTGATTGAGGCCTGTCATGACGACGATGGTATCATCTGGCCCGAAGCATTGGCGCCGTTCAAGATTGGATTGATCAATCTGCGGGTTGGTGACGACGCTTGCGACAAGGCCTGCAAGGACATCTTCACCAAGCTCCATGAAAGCGGTACCGAGGTGATGTATGACGATCGCGACGAGCGAGCGGGCGTGAAGTTCTCCGACATGGATTTGATCGGCCTTCCTTGGCAACTCATTGTCGGTCCGCGTGGCCTCAAATCCGGTGTGGTCGAGTTGAAGAACCGGAAAACAGGCGAGCGTGAAGAAGTAAGCCTCGAATCGGCGCTAAGCCGAATATCCGGCTAGGTCGTGTTTTCCCCTTTCGAAAGGATAATGGCGTTCCGCTACCTGCGCGCTAAACGCCAGGAAGGCTTCATCTCCGTCGTTGCCTGGTTTTCCCTGCTCGGCATCATGCTCGGCGTAGCAACGCTGATCATCGTTATGTCGGTAATGAACGGATTCCGGGCTGAGCTGTTGCACCGTATTCTTGGTCTGAACGGACATCTTGAGATTTCTGCAGCGCAGAGTTCTTTAAATGGCTACTCTGAAATTTCGAGGAAAATCCGAGCGATACAAGGGGTAATTAGTGCGACACCTGTTGTAGAGGGACAAGTGCTACTCTCCGCCAATAGGGTGTCACGGGGCGCGGTGGCGCGCGGTATGTCGGCCGAAGGGATACGAGCGAAACCTTTGCTCAAGGACGGCATTATCACGGGTTCGCTGGAAGGGTTCGACGACGGCACAGGTGTACTGATCGGCCGCCGTATGTCGGAACGGTTCGGAATGCGCGTTGGCGACAAGGTGACTTTTATTGCACCGCGCGGTACGACAACGGCATTCGGCACGATGCCGCGGATGAAGGCTTACAGCGTTGCCGCCATATTCGAGGTAGGCATGTCGGAGTATGATTCGAGCTTCGTCTTTATGCCGATCGCCGCCGCGCAGTCCTTTTTCCAGCAAAAAGGCGGGGTGTCGCATATCGAGGTCACCACCGAACACGCCGATAAAATCGATCAGGTGCGCAGTGAAATTTTTACTGCCGTCGGGCCCACTTTATGGGTCCGTGATTGGCGTCAGGTGAACTCCACATTCTTCACGGCGCTTAAGGTCGAACGGAATGTGATGTTTCTGATTCTAACGCTGATTATCCTCGTCGCGGCATTTAATATTATCTCGAGCCAGGTGATGCTCGTTAACGATAAAAGCAAGGGAATTGCCATACTTCGGACCATCGGTGCCTCACGCGGTATGATTCTTCGTATTTTCTTCGCAACTGGCGCCAGCGTCGGCGTCATCGGGACTGTTGCCGGTAGTGTTCTCGGGATAGCGTTTTCTCTCAATATCGAAACCATCAGGCAGTGGATACAATCACTGTCCGGTGTCGATCTGTTCCAAGCGGAAATCTACTTCCTGTCTCAGCTGCCTGCGAAGATAGATGCGAATGAGGTCACGATTGTGATCGTGATGGCGCTCCTTCTATCGTTCCTTGCCTCGATTTACCCGGCATGGCGCGCCGCCCGCCTCGATCCGGTCGAAGTGCTTCGCTATGAGTGAAATGGTCCTCGAATTGAAGGGGATACAATGCGTCTATAGTCAGGCAAATTCCCGTCTCGAGGTCCTGAAGGGTGTCGACCTATCGATTTCGCGTGGTGAATTGGTGGCACTCGTCGGCCCTTCAGGGGCTGGCAAGTCGACGCTGCTGCACGTTGCCGGTTTACTTGAGTACCCGGATGGCGGTGATGTGACGATTGCCGGTAGTTCGTGTGCGAGCCTCCCGGATGATTCCAGAACGGCACTGCGACGTACGCAAGTCGGATTTATTTACCAGTTTCATCATCTGCTGCCGGAATTTTCGGCGTTGGAAAACGTGATGATCTCGCGGATGGTTGCAGGTGAAGGGCGCCGGGCCGCACATACAAAAGCCAGCGAATTGATTGAAGCAGTCGGGTTGACCTCTAGGGCAACCCATCGACCTGCGAAGCTCTCTGGTGGAGAACAGCAACGAGTTGCCATTGCCAGGGCGCTTGCCAATGCGCCTTCCGTACTCTTGGCGGATGAGCCCACGGGTAATCTCGATGGAAATACGGCCGACACCGTGTTTAAACTGCTGGAGGATCTTGTCCGCAAGACGGGTTTGGGTGCCCTAGTCGCGACCCACAATCTCGATTTAGCACGGCGGATGGATCGTGTACTGCGCCTAGAAAACGGTGTCGTCAGACCAGATAGTAAAGACTAGTAGGAGATCTTTACCACTTCGATTTCTTCGAACCCGACTGGTGTCCGCAGTTGTACGACATCACCTTCGCGTGCCTTGTGCAGCGCGCGGGCAATTGGTGAAATCCAGCTAACTTGGCCTTTTTCCATCTTAGCCTCGTCAACGCCCACGATACGGATTGTGTTCTCGTGACCTGCTGACGTTTCATAGGTGACGGTAGCGCCGAAGAAGACCTGCTCGAGGCCCTTTTGACGACCGGGGTCGACGATTTCGGCATTGTCGAGGCGTTTCATCAGGAGCCGTATCCGCCGGTCAATCTCCCGCAGCCGTTTCTTGCCGTAGATGTAGTCACCATTTTCCGACCGATCGCCGTTTCCCGCAGCCCAGGACACAACTTCAACGACTTTAGGACGCTCGACATTGCGCAACGACTTTAACTCGGTAACAAGATCCGCATGCCCTCCCGGCGTCATGTAGTTCTTCGCGCCAAGGGGAAGAGCGGAGTCTGCCTCCGGGAGATCGTCGTCCTCCGCATCGGTTTCTTTGGTAAATGCCTTGCTCATACTCGTTCTGCATCGACGATCGTCAGGTCAATAAGTGAATCGATTTTTACCTGGCATTCTAAACCTCGACAATGTTCCACCAGGGCTTCGTAGCCAGTCTCTCCAATCGGCGTACCAGGGGCTATTTCTCTCATGCGCCGAGCGAGCGTATCGAAATCGAATATGAACTCTCGTCCCGTCGCGGCCTTGCTGATGCTCCTGCCATCCTTCAGGTGTATCCTAACCTGCGGGGCAAACAATGTGTGTCTGTGCGACGGCACGATCTTGACGCGATGCATGAGGTCAAGGACCTCTGCCGGGTCTTCCTCGCCCACGCTGTACTGCACGCATTTCAGGAGCGGAAAAGACCGGCGGACGACGCCCCAAGCCGCATAATAGTGCGGGCTATCCGGCCGCGGATCGCGGCTTCGAGACGGGAACGCGGGGCTTGGGTATTCGGTCTCCAACCAATTGACAATCGATACAATCCGCTCGACATCTTCGTATCCAATGTCATGTTCGGCGCAAAGCGCGGCCGTCACATCCACATGTGCGATATTGAATCCCGGAGTGGAATAAATCCGGTAAAGCGTCTCCAGTATGATCCAATCGACACCCAGATTTGCGACAATCCTGTCGAGCGAGGTGCGATTGTCTGCGGTGAAACTGTAACGCAATTCGCCCAAATTATTGCCTGCGTAGGAATGATAGAAGCCCGCTTCTCCCTCTAGTATCGTTTCACCGCCAGGGGCCCCGTGCCGCGCCATTGCAATGGCAAGCAGCGCGTTGCGAACCGCGCCGCCTTCGCGCAGAGCACGTCCACCGCTTCTGATACCTTCCAGGTTTCCGCTCGCCAAGTTCACGCATTGCGCGATAGCACCGTGAATTGTATTGGCATCCAGGTTCATGATTTTTGCGGCGGCAATCGCCGCGCCAAAGATTCCGAATACCGGGCCCGAGTGAAAGCCACGTGACATGACCGTGGGAATAAAATCAGCGGCCATCCGTTCCATCACTTCGTATCCCGCAGCGAGACCCGTCAAGAAACGCTTACCCGACGCACCGGTGGTCTCCGCCGCCACAAGCGCGGCGGGTATTATAGCGCAGCCCGGATGGGTCAGCATTCGGAAGGTATCCCACTTGCCACCCGCGAAGATCGTCTCAGCATTGACCAATGCCGCCCCGGCTTTAGTCAGTTTGGCGCCGGTGACGAGGCATGTCGCTGCTCCACCGCCACCAACTTCCTCCTCCTCCATCATCGCGAGCGCCTGTTTGGCCTCAGCCCGCGTATGGCCAATCAATGCGGAGGACAAAGCCTGCAGCGTAACCCCCTTCGCTCGGTCGACGACCTCCTCGGGAAGATCATCAAATGTCAATCCTTCGACCCAAGCGGCGATCGTACGGCTCATCGATGGCATTCATGCTCTCCACAGTCATAATTACGCGTCGTTCATAAGCAATATTGGTTGGTCGACGGAGTCGAAAACGGCTTGGCGAGTCGCTCGCGCTATAGCGCGGCAGACAGTCAATCCCACCAGACACCACATCATATTGTGTTTATCGAACGAGAACGTCGCTATATATTTGGTATATACAGCCCCTAACAATCTAACATCATACCACCATGCCACACGCTGATTTCGTCCATCTTCGGGTCCATTCTGCCTATTCCCTCTCCGAGGGAGCCCTGCGCGTAAAGGACATGATCGAGCTTTGTCAGCGGCATCGCATGCCTGCGGTCGGTATGGCCGATACGAACAATCTATTCGGCGCATTGGAATTATCTCTGGCGGCCAGGAATGCCGGAGTTCAACCAGTTATCGGCCTTCAAATCGGGCTGCGCCGAGAAAATTCAAGCAACGGTGCGCGCGCCCAACACGGGATGATCTTGCCGCCTGACGAGCTGGTTCTACTCGCTCAATCGGAAACCGGATACGAGAACATATTGTCTCTCGTCAGCACGGCTTTTCTTGAATCTGGCTCAGGTGAACCACCGCAAGTCGACCTCGGTGACCTGGCCCGCTGCCATGAAGACATTATTGCACTGACGGGCGGGCCGCGTGGTCCGGTCGGGAGACTACTTGCCGAAGGGCAGGGGCCTGCGGCGGAAGAAACCCTTGTCCGGCTCGCCAGCGTTTATGAGGGGCGGCTGTATGTCGAGTTGATGCGCCATGGACTTGAGATCGAACAGCGCATTGAGAGTGATTTGATCGACCTTGCCTATCGCCATGATCTTCCGCTTGTAGCGACAAATGAGGCGTTTTTTGCCGACGAAGAAATGTATGAAGCCCACGATGCGCTTTTGTGCATTTCGGAAGGCGTT
>CAXGSZ010000148.1:0-6156 GCA_964012455.1 uncultured Alphaproteobacteria bacterium | reverse complement strand
CATCAACTCGGTCACGTAAAAACCGTCGTTGATGTCGCCAATCAGGTCGGCGGGTGTAACGCGCCCCGCCGGCATATAGAGATTTGTGGTGCCAGGCGACGGCGGCAAGGACGTACTGCGCGACGCCCGTCCGTTACTTGGGAGGCCGAGCTTTCGTGCCGTCGACAGGTCGAGGACCCAATTCTCCAACACACCGTCTTTGACCAGATGCATCGCGCCGTTCGGGAGACCTTCCGCATCAAACGGCTTTGAGCGATGGCCGCGCTTGCGATGCGGGTCGTCAATCACGTGAACACCCTCCGGCAGGATGCGTTCGCCCATGCTGTCTTTGAGGAACGAGGTGCCGCGTGCCACGGCGCTGCCGTTCACCGCGCCGGCGAGGTGGTGCACCAATCCGTTCGAAACCCGGGGCGCGTAGACGACCGGCACCTGCTGGGTTTCGACTTTGCGGGGTCTGAGACGGGCCACCGCGCGCTCTCCCGCGGTCTGACCGACGTACTCCGGTGTATCGAGATCCAGTGCATAGGTCGCGCTGGTTGCTTCGTAGTCCCGCTCCATCCCGGTGCCTTCACCCGCCAACACCGCTACCCAGAAGCCCTGGCCGGTGGAACGGTAGCCGCCGGAGAAGCCGTTCGAGGCGGCGATGGCGACATCGGAGGAGGACCAGGAGGCTTCAGCGCCCTCCGAATTGGTAACGCCAATAACGCCTCGTGCCGCTGCCTCGCAGTCTCGTGCCCGCGCGGCGAGGGTCTCGGTCGAGGGTTCCTCCGTATCGGCAATGTCGAGGTCGGGGATGGCGTCGGTGAGGATTTGCTCTGGGTCCGCAAGGCCGCAATGCTCGTCGTCCGGCACCGCTTTCGCCATGGCGACAGCGCGTTCGATCAATTCCGCGAGGGCGTCGTCTCCCGGATCGGTGGAGGATGCGACAGCCTGTTTATGGCCGATGAAGACCCGCAGGCCGAGGTCTCGGCTCTCCGCGCGTTCCACCTTTTCGACCTCGCCGAGGCGCTGGGCGTGTGAAAGAGCGATTGATTTGATATCGACCGCATCTGCAGCGTCGGCACCGGCCTTCAGGGCCGCGCCCACGAGATTGTTTAACTGTTGCAACGTATCGCTTTCCTGCATCATTGCGGTCCCCTAAAACGGTTACTTTCCCGTCACCCAAGAAGTACCCGCCGAAGGGCCCGCTGTCTAACGTGAAGGCGATCAGGTTTGCAGCGCCCAGATCAGAAACAGTAAAACCACGCAGCCAAGTGTCATCAGGAACTGGATGCGCGCGCGATTCCAGTCGCGCGTGGTCAGCCCGTTTCCCTCTGCTGCCTTAGTCGCGCGTGCGGCGAGCGCACGGCGACGTAAGAACAATCCAAACAGCAGGGCCAATGCAAAAACCGTGGACAGAGCCCAAGGATAATTGTCGGTGAATTCGAAAAACGTCTCCATTAGCGATATCGCTTTGCGAAGGAAACTGTGCTATCCGCCATTTCGTATGGCGCGATTGACAGCGCATGTCACAGCAATCAGCGAGGCCGAGACAATGTTCGGGTCCTGGCCAATCCCGTATAGATGCCTGCCGTCGACTTCGGTCTCGACGAAGGCAATCGCAGTGGCGTCGGAGCCGCCGCCGACCGAGTGTTCAGAATAGCTGAACACCTTGATGTCTTTGCCGCTGTCCTTCTTGAGGGCGTCGACATAGGAATCAATGGGACCATTGCCAGACCCTTCGATTACGGTTTCAGTTCCATTCTTCTTCAAGGTCGCGGTCATCAATCGCTTCTCCGAGGCGTGGGTATCAGCCCGCGTCTGGTGTTCGATGAACTCGTACGGCGTCTTGGCGCTCAGGTATTCCTGGTCGAACGCCTTCCAGATGTCCTCCGGCGTTTGTTCTTCGCCGGACGAGTCGGAAATCTTTTGCACGGCGCCGGAAAACTCGACCTGCAACGCCCGAGGCATCTGGACGCCGAACTCGGTTTCCATAATATACGCGATGCCGCCCTTACCGGACTGGCTGTTGATGCGGATCACCGCCTCATAGCTTGCGCCGACATCGACCGGATCAATCGGCAGGTAGGGAACGTCCCATTCTTCGCTGTTCTGGGTTTCCATTGCCTTCAGGCCCTTGTTGATCGCGTCCTGATGGCTGCCGGAGAAGGCGGTGAAGACCAGGTCGCCCGCGTACGGATGGCGCGGATGGACAGGCAACTGGTTGCAGTACTCGGCGGTGGCGCGCAGCTCCCGCATGTTGCGCATGTCCAGCTGCGAGTCGAGACCGTGGCTCACCATGTTCATGGCGAGCGTGATAACATCGACGTTGCCGGTGCGCTCGCCGTTGCCGAAGAGCGTGCCCTCAACCCGGTTGGCGCCCGCAAGAATTCCCAGCTCGGTTGCGGCAACGCCGGTTCCGCGGTCGTTGTGCGGATGCAGGGAGAGGATTACATTCTCGCGCTTTGAGAAGTTGCGGTGCATCCATTCAATGCCATCCGCATAGACATTTGGGGTAGCGACTTCGACCGTCGCCGGCAGGTTGATGATGGTCTTGTTCTCCGGCGTCGGCTGCCAGATATCCATCACCGCCTCGCAGACCTCCATGGCATAGGGCAATTCGGTCTGGGTGTAGCTCTCGGGCGAGTACTGATGGATGATCTTGGTGTTGGGCACCGTCGGCACCAGTTCCTTGATCAGCTCCGCCCCGTCGGTGGCGATCTTCTTGACCCCGTCCATATCGAGGTTGAAGACGACCCGGCGCTGGGTCGTCGATGTCGAGTTGTAGAGATGGACGATCGCCGTATGGGCGCCGTCGATCGCCTCGAAGGTACGGCGGATCAGCTCGTCCCGGGACTGCGTGAGGACCTGGATCACCACGTCGTCGGGGATCAGGTTCTCGTCGATGATCTGACGGCAGAAGTCGAAGTCCGTCTCGGAGGCTGCCGGGAATCCGACCTCGATCTCCTTGAAGCCCATATCGCAGAGCGTTTTGAACATCTTGAGCTTCCGCTCCGCACCCATCGGCTCGATCAGGGCCTGGTTGCCGTCACGCAGGTCGACGGAACACCAGATCGGGCACTTGGTGATTGTCTCGTCAGGCCAGGTTCGGTCGCGCAAGTCGACCGTTACGGCCGGTTTGTATTTTTCGATTGGCATGATAGCCATGGGTCTTACTCCTGAATCTGTCTTCTAGCGTTAGCGGCGCTGTCTCTGGTGTCTCAAATGCGGCGTGGATACGGCGGTCGGGCAGCCGCGATTAGGCCCGACAGCCGTTGCTAAGTCGCGCACCGGCGAGGCGACATCCGGCCAACGCAGGGGCACAAGACACCGCAAGCGCGCTCGCGTTCCGATCCCTCTGTGACTTTATTCTATATGAAACTTCGACGATCATCTTCGACCATCCCATCCGGCTATTCCTTCGATCCCATGCCCGGCCATAACCGGGCGCATCCCGACGTGTTTACGCCGGGTTGGTAAGTCGAAGGCCTAGAAGCCGAACGATGGTCCGAATCGCCATAGCGGACGGAGTGTAGGCGCGAGTTGGGGCGCAGCGCAAGGGCTTAGGCACGCCCCTGTTTCAGAAACCAGTCGATATAGTCCGGAACGCCGCGTTCGATATCCCATTCCGGGGTCCAGGTGAGGTCGCGGGCGGCGGCGGAGAGGTCGAAGCGGCCGCGCTTGTCGTGGCGCGGGTTGGAGCCGAGTTCGATATCAGCGTTGGGAAAGGCTTCATAGACCAGCTCGGCGATGCGCTGCACTGCGGGCATGTCCGGGCCGGCGACGTTATAGGCATATTGCGGTGTCTTTGGCGCGTCGAGGGCGGCGGCTGTCGCGGTGACGATGTCGGTAACAAAGACAAAGGGCCAAAACTCACCGGCCCCCCAGTCTAGCTTGGTCGGGCGTTTCGCCATTGCGTCCTCGATCATCTTGCGGATCGCACAGTCGGTGGTGCGCCGTGGGCCGTAGACGGAGGAGTAACGGAGGCCTATCACGTCGAGGTCGTACTCGTCTCTGTAGGCCATCAGCACCAGATCGGAGGCCGCCTTCGTGGCCCCGTAGACGGAAGTTGGTCGGAGGGGCGTGTCCTCGGTAACCAGCGATTCCGGCGTCACCCCATAGGCTGAGCCGGATGAGCAGTAGACGAAGCGTTCGATCCCATTCTGCCGGGCGGCCTCAGCAAGGTCGATGGTCGAAACGAGGTTGACACGGTTGATATGGTGCGGGTCGTCTTTTGAAAGCATTGGCCCGGAGATGCCGCCGGCGTGGACGATTTTGCCCACGTTGTGCTCTTTGAGCAGGCTGAGCAGCATATTGAAGTTGCCGAAACCCTGTCTGACGTGGGTCATTCCCCCGACCGGGGCCGGCGGATCGGCGGGGTCGAGGCCGATGACGCGTTCGCCGCGTCTCGTCAGAAGTTGTGAGAGTGGGTGGCCCACGAGGCCGCAGGCGCCGCTGATCAGGATCGATTTATCCGTCACTGTAACCTCCTTAGATGACGCCTTCGGCCTTCAGGCGCTCAAACTCTTCCGGCGAGACACCGCAGAACTCAGCCAGCACTTCCGCGCTGTGCTCGCTCAACTCGGGCGGCCGGGTCACGTTGACCGGGGAACCGCTCATCTTGATCGGGCAACCAACCGTCTTGAAGGTGCCGTATTTCGGGTAGTCGACGTCGAGGATCATGTCCCGCTCGATCAAATGCGGGTCCTCCAACAGTTCCGCTGTATCCTGGGTCGCACCGCACGGCACGCCGGCGTCGCCGAGGATCTTCATAACCTCGTATTTCGTGTGTTGCATTGACCAGCCCTCAATCGCCGCATCGACCTCCTCGCGGTGATCCCAACGGCCGGCCGGCGTGTTGTACTTCTCGTCGCCGAGGGTATCGGTGAGTTCTGTCGCTTCAAGCATCGACTGCCACATCTGCTGCTGAGCCAGTACGTAGACGTAATCGTTTGGCCCGCCAGGCGCGCAGCGATAGGCCGTGCCAGGCACGTTCTTGCCGAGCTGGTTTCCCGTGCGGGGCATTGCGGAGCCCCGGCGCTGATGATCGCGCAGGCTGACCCGCATGATGTTGAGCACGGATTCCTGCATCGACACCTCGACTTCCTGCCCCTTGCCGGTGGCGTGGCGCTGGTTGAGCGCGGCGAGGATGCCGATCACCATATGCATGCCGGTGCCGGAATCGCCGATCGCCGGCCAGTGATAGGTCGGCGGCCCGTCAGGTTGGCCGGTGACGCTCATCGCCCCTGCCATGGCTTGGGCGACCGGCTCGAAACTCTTGAAGTCGCTGTAAGGTCCGGATGTGCCAAAACCCTTGATCGTCGCATAGATCAGGCGCTGATTAATTTCCTGCAGGGTAGCAAAATCGAAGCCCATGCGGGCCACGGCGCCGGGTGCGAAGTTTTCTAGGAAGACATCGGACTCTGCGAGCAACTTGCGGAACAGCGCCTTGCCTTCGTCGTTCTTCAGGTTGAGCGTCAGGCTTCGCTTGTTGGCGTTGAAGGAAAGGAAGAAAAGCTCGTCGTTGTTTTGCGCGCGCGCCACGTCGCCCTTTCCGGGCGTCTCGAGCTTGATGACGTCGGCGCCAAGCCAGGCGAGAATCTGTCCGCAAGCAGGTCCTGCCTGGTTGTGTGTCATGTCGATCACGCGAATGCCGTCGAGCGCTTGTGCCATGTCCTGTCTCCTATCGCAGTGGCCGTGTCTTGCCATCAAGATAGGTCGATTGCGGTTCTCGCCATACTTTGTCAAAACAGGATCATCAGCACCGAAAGAGCCATTAGGCCACCCGCCGACATATTGAAGATGCGGTGCGATCGGTTGGTCTTTAGGAGGAGCTGGACTGGCGAAAAGCTTCCTCCATGCCGATTGAGAATCCAGCTGTTCCGCCGCGACCGAGAAAATGACGCGCCCGCGGCTGAGCGGACGCGGTAATTCCTCAGCGCAAATCATGATCGGCAGGGCGCGGCAAGGGAACTGGAGCGCGTGAGTGACCTCTCGCGTTACGAATTGGTACGCCAGTTTCGGCGTCGATGCGGCACAAGCCCCTGACGCTATCCCGTAATGCGTCGCCTTGACAGGTCACGCCGGTTGATTGGGCAGAAGGAAAGCGTGGCGGCAACCGCCGCTGATCAGGCGCACTTCAGCCGCACCTTCAAGGCGGTATTTGGCATCACTCCA
>CAXGSZ010000147.1:0-6175 GCA_964012455.1 uncultured Alphaproteobacteria bacterium | reverse complement strand
CTCGAGCGGGAAGCGATGTTCGCCGAGGGCGAAACCGAGACATCGGCCACGTTCGAGTTGCCGCTCGAGCTCCGGAACGACGTCGCACGAATAGAGCTTTCCAATGGACGAACGGCGGCGGCGGTCTCGCTTTTGGACGATCGCTGGCAGCGGAAGCAAGTGGGCATCGTTTCCACTCAGCCGGCTGAAAAAGGCCCCGTTTTGCTAGCCGAAACGTTCTATATCGAACGGGCGCTGCAGCCATTCAGTCAAATCCACAAAGCGGCAGTATCGCAGCTCTTGAAATCAGATGTATCCGTTATCGTGATTCCTGATTCGGAACCCGTCAGCGCGGATGCGCAAGCCGACCTCGACCGTTGGATTAGGCGGGGCGGGATCGCGTTGCGGTTCGCCGGGCCGGCCCTAGCGGCAAGCGAACGCGATTCTTTCACGCCAGTGCCGTTGCGTCGCGGTGGCCGCACCTTAGGAGGCACGTTGGATTGGAGCGTCCCGGCGCGCCTTGCCGCCTTTCCCGAGGCGAGCCCGTTTCACGGGCTGGCGGTGCCGGAAGATGTCAGGATTACACGGCAGGTATTGGCACAGCCGTCGCTCGATCTCTCGACCAGCACATGGGCCAGTCTGACCGATGGCACGCCGCTTATGACGGCCAAGGCCCGGGAAGTAGGCTGGTTGATCCTCATGCACACGACTGCGAGCGCAAATTGGAGCGATTTGGCGCTTTCAGGTCTTTTTGTCGAGATGATGAGGCGGGTCGTCTGGCTGGGTAAGCGTGTTGATTCGGGAGAAGTAGGAGCCCGGTCATTACCGGCATTTCGAACGCTCGATGCTTTCGGTGATTTGCAGTCGCCCGCTGCGGGTACTTTTCCATCCGTCGAAACACGTTCTTTGGATCAGGTTGTGATCGGCCCTAATTCTCCGCCCGGATATTATGGTTCGGAAGACGTCAGACGGGCGGTCAATTTGGCGCCACGGCTGGGCGACCTCGAACCGCTATCGTCGCTGCCCGCGGGAACGTCCCGCCGCAGCTACGATCTCATTTCCGATGTTTCGTTCGGTCCGTGGTTGGTTTTTGCCGCTCTCTTGTTGCTGCTGATCGATACCGTCGCTAGTGCTGTATTGCGTGGCCTGGTTCGTTTGCCGCGGCTTCCGTTCGCTCGAAAGGTGACGGCAGGAACTACCAGCGTGTTTCTGCTTGCCTTAGCGGTCAGCCCGCACGCCGGAGATGCTCAAGAGGCGATGAGCCCGGAAGCGTTTGCCCTGGCGGCGACGGAGCGTACGCGGCTTGCCTATGTCCTTACGGGAGTCGATGAAATCGATGTGGTAAGTCGCATGGGGCTGACCGGTCTCAGTGATGCTGTGCGCCGGCGCACGGCCGCCGAGATCGGTCCACCAATGCCGGTCGATCCCGCGCGTGATGAGCTGGCCTTCTTTCCGCTGTTGTATTGGCCGGTCGATAACCGTCAGGCGATTCTCGCGCCGGATACGGTACGGCGCCTCAACGGGTATATTCGCAATGGCGGGACGATAGTCTTCGATTCGCGCGATCAAAAATCGACAAACTCGCCGCTACGAGTAAACGCCCTGCGGCGGTTGGCCAATGGGCTGAATATTCCTCCCTTGGTTCCCGTACCTCCGAGCCATTTGCTGACGAAAGCGTTTTATTTGATGCAAGACTTTCCCGGCCGTTGGAGCAGCGGGCGGGTTTGGGTCGAAGCATCGGAGAACCGGTCAAATGACGGAGTTTCCCGCGTCATTGTCGGCGGTCATGACTGGGCTGGGGCTTGGTCAGTCGACGATCATGGACGAAATGTGTTTCCCGTTGTCCCGGGTGGTGAAAAGCAACGCGAGATGGCCTACCGCTTCGGCGTCAATCTCGTGATGTATTCACTAACGGGCAATTACAAGGCGGATCAGGTGCACGTACCGTCGATCCTGGAACGGCTGGGGCAATAGACGATGAACGCGCTGTCCATCGATTTTGCTCCACTCCTGCCGCTAGCGGCCCTTGCAGTTGCCGGTGCGGCGATTACCGCTATCACGGTTTTCAGTGCGGTGACACGTGCACCGGGCGCGATTTGGCGGATCGCCGTAGCAATCTTCCTCGGCGTGATTCTGACGCGGCCCACGTTGGTGTCGGAATTGCGCGAACCACTGAAGGATGTGATCATCGTCGCGACAGACCGGACCCCGAGTACCGAAGTCGCGGGACGGAGCACTGATATTGATAAGGCGTTGGCTGATCTGCGAAGTCGCCTCGATCAATATGCGAAGACATTGGATGTGAAGGAGGTAGAGGTCCACCATACGTCAATTGCGGCGTCGAGTGAGGGCACCTTGATGTATGGGCGGCTGGCGGAAGCCATAGCGGATATTCCGCGCGATCGGCTCGCCGGCGCGATCTTATTAACTGACGGGCAAGCCCACGACATGCCGAAGGAGGCGCAGAGAGTATCGGCGCGGGCGCCGGTCCATGTCCTGCTGGCCGGCTCATCCAATATGCACGACCGGCGGCTCGTGGTCGTGAACGCGCCCGCTTACGGGATTGTTGGTAAGTCGATTACTGTAACCCTCCGTATTGAGGATTCCGGCCACAATTCAGAGGCACCGGCCCGGATCACGATTTGGCGTGATGGTGAGCGGTTTTTGGAGAAGACCCTGCCAATTGGGCGCGATACGCCGATCTCCTTCGAATTGGAACATGGCGGTCCAACGGTGCTGGAATTTTCGGTCGAGCCGGGCGAGGACGAATTGACGGTAGAGAACAATAGGGCCGTCCTGTCCATCAACGGCGTCCGGGATCGCTTGCGTGTGCTCCTTGTTTCGGGAGAACCGCATCCGGGCGAACGTACGTGGCGGAATTTGCTGAAGTCCGACCCTTCAGTCGACTTGGTGCATTTTACGATATTGCGACCGCCGGAGAAGCAGGACGGCACGCCGATCAACGAACTCTCATTGATTTCCTTTCCGACGCGGAAACTCTTCGAGGTCAAGCTGGAGGATTTTGATCTCGTCATTTTCGATCGTTATCGCCGCCGCGGTGTTCTACCACCGGTATACCTGCAGAACATCGTGGATTATGTGGAGAAGGGCGGTGCCTTGCTGGAAGCCGTGGGACCTAGCTTCGCCGGGCCATTCAGCATCTATCGCACGCCCCTCGGCAAGATTCTGCCGGGCGAACCAAGCGGCACGGTCATCAGCCGGCCTTTTAAACCGCAAATTTCGGACCTTGGCATGCGTCATCCTGTGACTTCAGGCCTTATTGGGGCCGGGCGAGACAAAACGCCCAAATGGGGCCGGTGGCTGCGGCAGATCGACGTGGCCGTGAAACGCGGACGGGTGCTGATGCAGGGGGTTGAAGACAAACCGCTTCTTGTGCTGGACCGTTTCGGAAAGGGGCGGGTCGCTCAGTTTAACAGCGATCATATCTGGTTGTGGGCGCGAGGGTTCGAGGGCGGCGGTCCTCAGGCGGAACTGCTTCGACGCCTAGCACATTGGCTGATGAAAGAGCCGGAACTAGAAGAAGACGGCCTGCGCATGACATTTGATGGCGACCGATTACTCATCGAGCGCCGGCGGTTGGAACAGCCGACGTCGGCCGAGGTCGAACTTCGAGTGCCGGATGGGTCCAAGAGAACGATCAAACTAGTTGCGGGGGAGGGTGGACGTGAGACCGCGGCAGTGCCGGTTTCTCGGGCGGGCCTCTATGTCGTGAGGGACGCAAGCCTGACGGCGCATGCCGCGGCAGGTGCCCTCAATCCGAAGGAGATCGCCGACCTGCGGTCCACCGACCGGCACGTCCGCCCGCTCGTCGAGGCGACCGGGGGCGCGATAAAGTGGATCAACCAAGGCGTTGTCGATATCCGCCGGGTCCGTCCTGGCCGTTCCGTTGCGGGTGACGACTGGCTCGGCCTGTGGCGGAACAAAAGTTATATAGTGCGCGGTGTAAGGCGACATTCCCTGTTGCCGGCCTTGCCTGCCCTGCTTGTGTCGATTGGACTGATCGCTTTCACCTGGCGTCGAGAAGGCGAGTAAGATGTCGAGCTACCCAAGAGAAAAGGTACTCATAAAAGAAGCCAGCCGTATAAAATACCCGGGTGAAATCTAAAGTCTGTCTTAACAGACAGCTGTTTTTTAGCGGCGCATTATCGTCCAAGACCCTGATCGGCCGGTGAACAATCCGGGCCCCGACTTAACCGGATCGGATCAAGTTGTGGCTCACTTGGCTCAAAATGGTCGCAAGCAGCTGTTCCGGCCAAACATAACACGGCTGCGACAAAGCTCGCGATGCGGCGCGATAGTTTACCATGCGTTGCGTCCTAGAAGTGCATGCGAAGGTAGAGGCTGATCGCATTGACGTCGCCGATGTTGAACGCCACTCCATCAGGATCAGGCTCGTGATGGCTGTAACGCATCGCGACTTCAAAAGCGGCTGCATCGATGCTCTGATGGAAGCTGACGCTATGCAGCCGGCAATGTTCGGCGAGTCGTAACTGATACGCGTGCTACGGCCGAGCATGTCCCTCTGACCGAAATCGTCGTCGACAGTCTCACTTATATCGGAACCGTTCGCCCAGGTGACGCGGAATGCACCGCCGTTCTGATTCGGCAGGAACGCGTAGTTGACCATGTTGGTCTCGGTCACACCGTCGAACCCGTACCAATCGGGAGCGTGCCCATGCTGGAGTGGGTGATGAAGATTCCAGCCTTACGGGTTTGGACGTCATTGCCCGAACATGCGTCGAACTCGGAGCTGGCGCTGGCCGGAGCATTACGAGCATCGCCAAACGTGGTTTCAGTGCGGGCGCCAGTCTTGAGATCGTTTATTTTTTTTCCTGAGTTATAGAAATTCAACTGAGACGTGGCTGGATATGAAGTTTAAACATTATCATCAATTCTGACCTACTGGTTTCGCAATTCAACCAGTTTAGCTGACGTTTGACTAAATTATCCGACGTAAGGTGCGCCTACGTGGCCAATATGTTCGGTGATGCTGGATAGTATGAAGTAACGATTAGTATGTGTAGGAATATCCTGCTAACGCAAATGAGCCATCATTCGTCGCGTAAAGCTTATGACAATTTGTCGTAGTTAGCTTTATCAATCAAAGAAAGGAGTCAATTCCCTTCTGTTAAGTTTATTTAACTGAAAAGCTACCGACCTATAATTTTCCACTGACCTGAACGGCCAGTGAAAACCCCCGGGCCCCTTGGCGGGTCCCGGGGGTCGTCGAAAATCGGATCATTGGCAGCAGCACCTTTAAAACGGTCGCAACCTCCAAAGAGTACTGCACTCATTAAAACAGCAACTACCGCCAATCCTATAGGCACACGAAGTTACTCCTATAGTTTAGGTGAACCGAATTAGAATTTCATCCGGATACCAGATTCGACAGCCTGAATGTCTTCATAGCTCTGACCCGGTTCGTCCACGTCTACATGGATGTATTTAATGTAAAGATCCACTGCGGCAGAGCTTAGGTTCTGTCCTAAGCCAAAACCATAGGCGTTACCCTCAGCACCAGACGCACCGAAGTCGCGAGACTGCTGCCATTCAGCAATCAAAGTCGTGGCGCCCATTTCACTGAACTTAGCCTTATAGAAAACGTTGGCATACCACTGATGAATGTCTCGGTCGCTATTCGCGGTTGATTGGTCAACAGTGGTATCCTCTACACCATCCATAACCAAGCTGTAGTTAAAACCGCCGCCAAGTCCGGAAGAGTGCATGATAGAGCTACCGACAGCAGCCGCATTGTCCGCATCGCCATCACCATTGTGATAGCCTGTTTTGATGCTAACCTTGAACGGACCGACGCTACCGCCGTAATTGGCTCCGAACGACACATGTCCGGCGTCTTCATGCGAAATCGCTGCCGCAAAGCCTCCGACACGTGGCGTGTCATAGCGGATCATCGGAGAACGACCGCCGGGATCACTCAACGACGTACTGAAACGCGTGTCGATGTTGTTGCCGGACAAGGATTGATCAGTGGTATTCCGCAATTGGATATCGCCAATATTGGCAAGCATCAGCGCGGCAGACCATCCGTAAGCGCCATGCAACTGGGTATGTGCAACACCATCTGCAGCTGCCGAATTGCGGCCAATCGACACCTTACCCATCGAGCTGTGTGCCAGTGCTGCATAGACTTTTGGCGTGTTGATATCGCCAGATA
>CAXGSZ010000146.1:0-6215 GCA_964012455.1 uncultured Alphaproteobacteria bacterium | reverse complement strand
AGCTGCCACGGCTCGACACGCACATCGTCCAGAGTGAGTTCCGCCTCATCCCCACCGATGTGTCCGAACAGCTTGATGATCCGTTGAATTTCAAACCCGGGTGCATCGGTCGGCACGAGAAATGCCGAGATACCGCCGCGAGTATTCGGGTCGGTGACGGCGAAGACGACGCAGTAGTCCGCAACCGGCGAATTTGACGTCCAAACTTTTCGTCCTGTGATGCGCCATCCATCTCCATCCGGTACTGCGCGTGTCGTAATGCGCGATGCGTCGGACCCGGCCCCCGGCTCGGATAGGCCAAAGCACATCGACTTCTCGCCCGCCATCATCGGCGCCAGCATCTCGTCGCGGGCGCGCTCGGTAAGTTTTTCGAGCAATCGGCTTGGCCCGAACGCCCAGTGGCTCACCGCATAGAGCATCAACCAGTTTTGTGGGCCGCAGGTGTGAAACAGCTCTTCGAAACCTACGAAATAAGCGAGGTGCCCCAAGCCGCCGCCACCAAGCTCTTCCGGCACGCACATCTGGTAATAGCCGGCTTTCGAAGCGGTCCGCCGGACTTCGCCGATCAAATTCAGTAGTTCCTCGGAGAACCGCCCGTCCGGGTCGTAGAGGCGTCGTTGATCTTCGAACAGATTATGGTTGGCTTCGTGTCGCGGCAGAATTTCCGCTTCCGCAAAGGCACGAAGCCCCTCTCGCATGGCGAGAATGTCTTCCGGAATGTCGAAAGCGATGGCGGACATGAGCAGGCTCCCTGTTTTACGGGACAATGATCTTGGGGCGACAATCGACATAAGTATTTCAGGGTGTTCCGTTACCCACCCCTTATTGCGATGGCTGTCTTACCTCGCGAGCCGTGTTAAACAGCCCATCCATGTCTGAATCCCAAACGTCCGGATATATACCGTTCGCGCTTCGCAATGCGCGCTTGCTTGCGTTCGGCTTCTTGATGGCGTTCGCGTCGTCGTTTGGGCAGACGCATTTCGTCGGTGTCTTCAGCCCAAGCATTGAGACCGAGTTCGGCTTGAGTCATACGGAGTGGGGTACGATCTACATGGCCGGTACATTAGCGTCGGCCGCGCTGCTGCCGTTTTCCGGCCGGCTGATCGATCGCATGTCGGTCAAGACATACGCCATTGTTGTGCTGCTTGGGATGGCGGCGGCGTGCTTCGCTATTGCTGTTGTGCCGGCCACCTGGACACTGGTCATCGTGATTTTTCTGCTGCGGCAATTCGGCCAAGGTCTCTGCCAGCACACGGCAGTCACCGGCATGGTGAAGAGTTTTGACCGTGATAGGGGCAAGGCGGTAGCGATAGCGATACTGGGCTTTCCAGCGGGCCGAGCTTTTCTCCCCGTGCTCGCTGTCGCGGCAATCGCCGTGATCGGTTGGCGCTGGAGCTATATGGCATGCGGCATCGCCGGATTGCTGATGATACCCATGGTGATGTGGCTGCTGCCCGGAAGATCCGCCGGGAAGCTTGCCGCGCCAGCTTCGACGGGGAGTGGTACTACGGGTGACCGTAGGCTAGGTGAGATGCTACGCGACCCGTTTTTCTTTCTGATGTTACCGGCGTTGATGGCACCTTCTATTCTGGAAACAGCGATGAACTTCCATCAGCTGACGATTGCGGGAATGAAAGGATGGTCAGCTGAGTGGGTGACGGGCGGATATGCGGTCTTCGCCGCGACGACGCTCGTTGTCTCGATGTTCGCCGGCGATCTCGCCGACCGGATCGGTGCGTCTCGACTGATGCCTTTCGGTCTGCTCCCGCTCGCCGCCGGCGTTCTGGTCGTTGCCTATGGCGATCATTACGTTTGGGCGTGGGTATATCTCGGATGTTTCGGTTTAACGTCGGGCCTCATGGTGACTTGCGTCCCGTTGTTATTGGCCGAGGTATACGGGACACGCCATATCGGCGCGATCAGGAGTTTTGCAGCGACCGTCAGTGTCTTCGGCTCCGCCCTGGCGGCGCCGCTTCTCGGCCTCGGTCTCGACGCAGAGGTTCCGCTTACCTCCATGGGGATTGCCGGAGCGGCTTACGTCGTACTCGCGAGTGTTTTGATGGCCTATGCCTGTCGTCAGGAGCGCAATCGACGCTAGCCTATGCTGGAAGGCGTTTCGTTTCGGCCTACTGCTTAATGGCGGAGATGAGACATGCCAAAAGTCCTTACAGAAGAACAGGTCGAGCGATATCAACGGGAGAACTTCCTCTCGCCGTTCGACGCAATGACGGCGGCGGAGGCATCCCGCTATCGTGAATGCCTGGAGGATTACGAACAGCGCCAAGGCAGAAGCCCGCTTGAGCCTTGGCAGTACCGGAAAGTGCATGTCCGCGAGCCCTGGGCGGCGGAACTCGTGCGTATACCGCAGGTACTCGACGCGGTCGAAGATTTGATAGGACCCGACATCCTGATCTTCAACGCGACGTTTTTCATCAAGGAACCGGGAACGGGTCAGGTTACCGCATGGCATCAGGATGCCACATATTTCGGCATGCAGCCCTACGACCACGTGACCGCGTGGATCGCCCTCTCGGATGTGTCAGAAGCGGCGGGGTGTATGGATTTTGTCGCTGGCAGTTCGGCGTTCGGCCAACTCTTTCACGCACCGCAGACGGTGGCGGGCAGTGTCAATCACGGCAGCCAAGCGATCGAGGAGCCCTTCGATGATGATGCCGCAGTCTCCGCGCCGTTGAAGCCAGGTCAGTTCTCATTTCATCATACTTTGGTGGTCCACAGCTCGCCGCCGAACAGGTCCAACGATCGTCGTATCGGCTGCGGCATCAGCTATATTCCGGCGCATGTCCGCCATGTCGGGAGTTACCGCATGGGCGCGAGCCACGTCCGTGGCGAAGATCGCTACGGCCATTTCGAAATAGAGCCGGATCCGCGCGAGCATGGACCGTCGGCGAACAAGCAACATCACGAAGCGGCCTATCGCCGGTATCGCGAAGGTTATGACGAACAGATCATCGCCCACAGGGCAGAGTATGGCGAAAAGGGAGCGAGTGCATGAGCCGTCTGGAGAGAAAAGTCGGGATCATTACAGGCGCCGTCCGAGGTATCGGGCGCGCGACCGCGGAGCGGTTTTGCGCAGAGGGCGCATCCCTCGTCATCGTCGATATCGACGGCGAGGGGGTTGAGCGAACTGCATCTGAGATCGCGGACAAAGGTGGTCGGGTCGTCGGCCAAAAATGTGATGTGTCGGATACTGCGTCGTGTGAAGCGGCTGTAAAACGCGCGGTCGATGAATTCGGCAAGCTCAACATACTGATGAACAACGCCGCGTATTTCATCGGTCAGAACACGGTCGAGGAAGTGGATATCGCAGAGTGGCGGCGTGCCGTCGATGTGAACCTGACCGGCCCCATGCTGATGAGCAAATATGCGATCCCTGCGATGCGAGATGCGGGTGGCGGGTCGATTATTCACGTTGCTTCGCAGCTTGGCAGTGTCGGCAAGCCGATGCGAAGTGACTATTGCGCAGTCAAGGGCGGGCTTATTCAACTTGCGCGATGCATGGCAGCGGATCACGTAGGCGACAACATTCGCGTCAACTCCCTTTCGCCCGGACCTATCGGCACCGAGCGGATATTCGAACGCTCGGGCAGTAAGGAGGCGGCGCAACGGGATTCGGGCGCACTGACACTGATGGGTCGGGTTGGCTACCCGACAGAGATCGCCAATGCCGCGCTTTTTCTGGCGTCGGACGAGTCATCGTTTATGACGGGTGACGACCTTCTAGTCGACGGAGGTTACAACGCGCTCTGAGTGGCTGCCGGGCTAATGCTCGGCCGCGCGGCGCATCGCTTTTTGGGACTTCTTTAGCTCCTGGATATACGGCACGTGCTCTTCCTCGATCGTGTGTCTGGGAGAGTCTTCGTAGTTTTGACGCACCCATTCGCGCTTACGCGCTATATCCGCCTTCATTTCTGATGCCGAGGGAAGATTGGCTTCGCCGAGCTCGATATCCCGCACCCAGCGGGCCTGGTACTCGTAGACCATGTTCAATGCGGAATCGAGGTTGAAAAAACCCATGAAGTAGAGACCGGGCCAACCCGGCTGCATCATCCGTTTGTAGAGATCGAGTCTGTTGTCTTCCATGGGCACGATGTCCCGTGAGACGAACGGCAGATCGATCAGGTAACCGGTCGCCGCGATCAGGACATCAAACTCCTCCGACGTGCCATCAACGAAGTGGATCGTTTTTCCATCAATTTTCTCGATGCCGTTCTTTATCTCGATCCGGCTATAGGCCACGTCGGTGACGATCGTCCCGTTGCTGGTCACGTGCGCCCGTTTGCCGACCAGCGGCTTGAAGCCGAGTTTGGTAATGTCGCCGTGGGCGAAATAGGTCAGCCATCGCGTAAGGCGCCGGCGGATTAAGGCCGGAACCCAAGGGCGCTGAATCTTCCGGGTAATGTCAGTGAATGGTAGGCCGAAGAGAAGTTTCGGCAGGATTAGAACCCCGGACCGCGCGACCAGAACACAGCGCTGTACGGTGGCGCACACGTCGCCCGAGATGTCACAGGCGGAGTTTCCGACACCGATGATGCAAATTCGTTTGCCGACATAAGGTTCGGGTTCTCGGTAGTAGTGGGCGTGCAGGTACTCGCCCTTGAAGTCGTTCTGGAACATCGGCACATGCAGCGGCACGCTGAGATGACCTGTCGCGGCGATGACCGCATCATAGCGTTCGCTTGAGCCGTCCTCGAATACCAATTCCCAGAGCGGTGGCTCCGTTTTTGGATCGAAGCATGGGCGAATATCCGCCACTTTGGTGTTGAACCGTATCAGTTTTTCGACATCGAAATGCCGTGCATATTTTACCAGGTATTTGTGCATATCCCAGTGGTCTGGGAAGAATTGCACGTCTGGGTCAAAGTCCAGGTCGTGAAACCGCGTTACGCCGCGTGAGGTGTTGATGTGAAGCGTGCGGTATGCCGAAGAACGCCCGTTATCGTTCTCGTAACACCACATGCCTCCGATCTGTGAGCCGATTTCGACAATCGTGACGTCCAGTCCGGCCTGTGACAGATACTTGGCCGCGCAAATCCCACACGCACCCGCGCCGATAACGGCGATACGTTTCGACTTCGAACCCGTGGCGATATTGGCCTTTGAAGCAGTGGCTGCGACATTCATCCGGGCATTATGTAGTGCGACCGATGGCCGATCCAAGATTGTACCATGCGGCCAAGCGGCGCACCGGGGGCTTGTGGTGGAGGGGTAGATCGTTAGCTTTCTGATAAACGGAGGATTGCTTATGCCCCATAACCGTCAAGTCCTACTTGCCCGTCGTCCGAATGGCGCACCCGTTGCCGAGGATTTCGAGCTTGCTCAAACAGACTTACCCGAACCGGCTAGCGGAGAGATGCTGTTACGCACGGTCTACCTTTCGCTTGACCCTTATATGCGCGGGCGTATGAACGCGGAGAAATCCTATGCCGATCCGGTTCCCGTCGGCGGTGTTATGGAAGGCGGAACGGTCAGTGTTGTCGAGAAATCGAACGGTGGGAAATTTGCCGAGGGCGACATTGTCGTCGGGCGCGCCGGCTGGCAGGACTACATGGTGTCCGACGGGGTATCGCTTTCTAAAGTTGACCCTGCCGCAGCACCGATCTCGACCGCGCTCGGCGTGCTCGGTATGCCTGGGATGACCGCTTATTCCGGGCTGCTGCGCCTTGGCAAGCCGAAGGAGGGGGAGACACTTGTCGTGGCCGCCGCGTCAGGAGCGGTTGGTGCCAATGTCGGGCAGATTGCCAAGATCAAGGGCTGCCGGGCTGTCGGCGTCGCGGGCGGGCCTGAAAAATGCGCTTTCGTGGTCGACGAGCTTGGATTTGACGCCTGTATCGATCATCAGGCAGATGGCTTCGAAGCGCAGCTTGCCGCGGCCTGCCCTGATGGGATCGATATCTACTTCGAGAATGTTGCCGGCCGCGTGCTGGAAGCGGTGATTCCGCTCTTCAATTTCTGGGCCCGGATGCCGGTTTGCGGGCTCATCGCGCAGTACAACATGCAGGTCCTGCCACAGGGGACGAACATGCTGCCCGCCTTGATGCGCGCCGTCCTGACCTACCGTCTCCGTATCGAAGGATTTATCGTCCGGGATTTTGCGGATATGCACGGTGATTTTCAGCGGGATATGGGCCAATGGGTTCGCGACGGACGAGTGAAATACAGGGAGCATAGGGTCGCCGGTATGGAGAATGCGCCGG
>CAXGSZ010000145.1:0-6225 GCA_964012455.1 uncultured Alphaproteobacteria bacterium | reverse complement strand
CCATCGCCAAGGGTGAGGCGATCCGCAAGTACGATCAGATCATCGGGTTTGCGATGGAGAACATCGCACCCGGCGGGCATCTGCATACTCATAATATCGAGATGCAGGATTTCGCACGTGACTACGCCCATTCGACCGCAGCGCGGGCGACGGCATTCGTGCCGGAGGGCAACCGCGCTACGTTCCAGGGCATCCGCCGGGCCAACGGTAAGGTCGCGACGCGGAACTATATCGGCATTTTGACCAGCGTGAACTGTTCAGCAACCGTGGCGCGCTACATTGCGGAGACGGTCAATTCGGGTGTCCTCGCTGATTATCCTAAAGTCGACGGTGTTGTTGCGTGTGTCCATGCCGTCGGCTGCGGCATGGCGGATTCGGGCGAAGGCTATGAAAATCTGCAGCGTACTCTCTGGGGGTTTGCACGGCATCCGAATTTTGGCGGCATCCTGTTGGTCGGCCTCGGTTGCGAGGTGAACCAGATCGATTTTTTGTTGGAAGCCTACGGTATCGAGCGCGGGCCCAAGTTCCGGACCATGACCATTCAGGATACGGGCGGCACGCGGAAGACGGTCGCGCGCGGTGTCGAGATCGTCAAAGAAATGCTGCCCGCGGCAAATGCAGTCGTGCGCGAGACGGTGCCTGCGAGCGAGCTCACTCTCGCGCTGCAATGCGGCGGCTCCGACGCTTATTCAGGGATTACTGCAAACCCCTCGCTGGGAGCGGCAGTTGATCGTCTGGTTGAAAATGGTGGTACGGGGATCCTGAGCGAGACACCGGAGATCTATGGTGCCGAGCACCTGCTGACCCGGCGCGCCGAGACGCCCGAGGTCGGCGCCAAGCTGATCGAGCGTATCCGCTGGTGGGAGGAATACACGGTGCGCAACAAGGGCGAGATGAACAACAACCCGAGCCCCGGCAACAAGGCCGGCGGTCTCACGACGATCCTCGAGAAATCCCTGGGCGCCGCCGCCAAGGGCGGGACGACAAATCTCACCGGGGTCTACAAATATGCGGAAGAGGTGACGGCGAAAGGTTTCGTCTTCATGGATTCACCAGGTTACGATCCGTGTTCGATCACAGGGCAGGTCGCGGCCGGCGCCAACATCGTCTGTTTCACGACGGGACGCGGATCCGTCTACGGTTGCAAACCCTCGCCGAGCCTCAAGCTCGCCACCAACTCGACGATGTACCGCCATATGGAAGAAGACATGGACATCAATTGCGGCGTTGTGGTGGATGACGGTGTCTCGATCCGCGAGATGGGCAGCCGCATCTTCGACCGCCTCCTCGAAGTCGCTTCTGGTAGCCCCACCAAGAGCGAGGCCCAGGGCTTCGGCGATGACGAATTCATCCCCTGGCAGATCGGCGCGGTGATGTAGGAGAAATGAGGAGATAGCTCCTGGCTCGAAACCATACCCGTTCAGATTACTTCCTTGCTTTCGCCCGTGATTTGGCTTTCGGTTTCCGCTTGCCGCGCGACGAGATGCGCGCAACCAAATCATCGACACGGTCGTGGTGGTCCTCCGTGTGCTGCAGCATGGCGTTGTAGACCGCCGAGAGTTCGAGCAACTGGTTCATGTTGGAGTTGGAGCTTTCCCGTAGCAGCTTCTTTGAAAGGCGAAGCGCGTGTGGCGGATTGTCGGCGATACGATCGGCCAGTGCCTTCGCTTCCTTCATTAGGTCCTTCGCCTCCACCACCTTGGATACGAGTCCAATCTCGAGTGCCTTGTCGGCGTTGATCAATTCGCCGGTGAAGACCATTTCGGCGGCGTTCGAGTTCGAGATTACGCGGGGGAGGAAATAGGCACCACCGTCACCCGGCGAGATGCCGATCTTCACGAAGGTCTCCGCAAAACGCGCATAGGTCGAGGCGATGCGGATGTCCGCCATACAGGTGAGGTCGCAGCCGGCGCCCGTTGCGGCACCATTCACGGCAGCTATGGTCGGGACTTCTAAGTTATAGAATGCCATCGGAATGCGCTGGATGCCGTTTTTATACCAATCTCGGATAACCACCGAAGGGGGCTGACCCTTGCGATTGCGTTCTTGCATAGCCTTCACGTTGCCGCCGGCGCTGAATGCTTTTCCGGCACCCGTCAGGATGACGCAGCGGACGTCGTAATCTTGATTGATGCGCGCGCAGTATTTTTCGAAGTCGGCATATTGATCCGGCCCTGACAGGGCGTTCATCGAATCCGGCTCGTTCATCGTCAGTGTTACAATGTGGCCGGTCTTTCTGTATCGCAGGAATTTAGACATCAGCTGGTCCTTCACTCTCCCAAGGTTTGGCGATCGCCCTAGTTTTATAAGGGGCGGCGCGTCCGCCAATCCATATGTGAGCGTTCGAGACGAGGACAATGACAGCACTGCATTTTGAACCGGGCGAGTTGCCGTCCGAAGCTGAGGAATTACGCTGCGAGGTGCGTGCTTTCCTGGCGGAAACGATGATCGATATACCGGCCGCGTTAAAGGCGCGTAATTGGACGGCCTGGCATCCGGAGTTTAGCCGCAAGCTCGGCGAGCGCGGGTGGATCGGTATGACGTGGCCTAAGAAATATGGGGGCAGCGAGCGCAGCTTTCTCGAACGCTACGTCCTGTTAGAGGAATTACTCGCGGCCGGTGCGCCGGTCGGATTCCATTGGATCGCCGACCGACAGTCGGGCCCGTTGATCCTGCGTTTTGGAACTGAGGAACAGCGAGAAACGATCCTGCCCGGCATCACCCGCGGCGAGACAGCTTTCGGTATTGGTATGAGTGAACCGAACTCCGGCTCCGATTTGGCATCGGTTCGGACTAAGGCCGAGAAGGTCGATGGCGGATACCGGGTGAACGGCAGCAAGATTTGGACGTCCGGCGCACATATGGCCGACTATCTGGTCGCACTTTTTCGGACATCCGGCACCGCCGAGGACCGACATGATGGACTGACCCAGTTCATTGTCGATCTCAAAAATACCGACGGTATCGACATCCGGCCGATTCACAACATGACCGGCGATCACGATTTCAATCAGGTCTTCTTCGAAGACGCCTTCGTGCCAGATAGGATGCGTGTCGGTAATGAAGGTGATGGTTGGATGCAGGTGACGACGGAGCTTGCTTTTGAGCGGAGCGGCCCGGAGCGCTACCTCAGCAGTTTTCCGCTGGTTAAGAACTCGGTCGGTCAGGCGGGGCAGGATCCAAGCGAGAGACAGGCAATCGGTCTCGGACGCATGCTGGCGAGAGCCGCCACCTACCGGGAGATGTCGCTCTCGGTATCGGGGATGCTGGAAGCGGGTAAGAATCCGGATCTTGAGGCGGCTGTGATGAAAGAGCTCGGCGTTGGTTTCGAGCAGAACATTCCGGGCATCGCACATGACCTCTTTGGCATGTCGCCACGGCTCGACGACGGCAGTGATTTCGAGACGACCCTTGCTTATATCACCCAGGCGAATGTGTCTTTCTCCCTTCGTGGGGGTACGCGTGAGATTGTGCGTGGGATTATCGCGCGCGGGCTGGGCATGCGATGAGCGAGCTGCGCGAAATCCTCGGCGAGACTGTGACCCGTCTGTTTGCGGACCATTGTACCAAGGAACGATTGGAGCAGGCCGACGCAGGCAAATGGCCGGAGGAACTTTGGGCGACCATTGTGGAGAACGGTCTGACGCAAGCCCTCTTGCCAGAAGAGAAGGGTGGCGTCGGGGCAGGCTGGCAGGCTGCCTACGTGATTCTGCATGCGGCGGGCCGCTACGCGGCACCTGTTCCTTTAGCGGAGACCTTATTGGCGGGCTGGCTGCTCAACGGCGCCGGTCTGGATATTCCTGACGGAGTTATTTCGGTCGTGCCTCAGCATGACACCGTCATTCTGTCGTCGTCGGGTGAGCTTCAGGGTGTGGTCCAAAATGTTCCCTGGGCCGACCGGGCGGATTATCTCGTGGGTCTTGTCAGAAAGGGTGGCGTGCTTGCGGTTTACTGCGCGCCGCGATCTGCCTATGAGGCGACACCCAACCACAATATCGCTCGTGAGCCGCGCGATCTCGTGCGGTTTACGGGAATTGCTGATGCCACGATTGCGCCGCCGGACGTCACCTCTGATACCATCACGCTCTTCGGTGCGATGGTGCGATCCGCTCAGATGGCCGGCGCTTTAGAGCGCATAGTCGAAGATACACTGCAATACACGGCCGACCGGACGCAGTTCGGCCGTCCGATCGCAAAATTTCAGGTCATCCAGCAGAATATGGCAATGGCCGCGGCGGAAGTTGCGGCGGCGGTGATGGCGGCGCAAAATGCATTCCGCGCGGCAGATCGTGGCGTTCCGGATTTCGAGGCCGCCTGTGCGAAAGTTCTTGCGGGGGATGCGGCGGGCGTGGCGACGGATATTTGTCACGAGACGCATGGTGCAATCGGTTTTACCTATGAACATCATCTCCACTTCTTTACCCGGCGTCTCTGGTCGTGGCGCGCTGAATTTGGCGCCGAGGCCGAATGGGCCGAGAAGATTGGCCGTCGTGCGGCGGCGCGGGGCCCAAATGCCTTGTGGTCGGACATTACGGCGCGGCAAACTGCAAGCACTTAGGAGATCGCGGCAATGTCTCGCAGAAATGCAATTGTCACCGGTTCGACGCGGGGCATAGGCGCGGCCATTGCGGAGGCGCTTGCCGCGGAAGGCTGCAATGTCATGCTGAACGGCTTCGGTGACGGGGAGGCAATCGAGAAGCAACGCAAGCGCCTATCGGATGAATATGACGTGGATGTCGCGTATTGTCGCGCGGATCTTGGCGTCGAAAGCGAATGCAATACCTTGACGAGCGCGGCGGAAGACGCATTCGGTCAGGTCGATATCCTCGTCAACAATGCTGTCATTCGCTATTTCCACAATATAGACGACTTTCCCAGCGAGGAGTGGAACCACGCTCTTGCGGTCAACGTCACAGCGCCGTTCATCCTGACGCAAAATGTCCTTCCGGGCATGCGGAAGAGGCGTTGGGGAAGGATCGTCAATTTTTCGTCCGTGCTCGGGATGGCCGCGCGTTCTGGTCGTGCGGACTATGTTGTCTCGAAACATGCCATGCTGGGCTTGACCAGAGCGACGGCGGCGGAAATCCGGGACGTTGAAGGGATCACCTGTAACGCGATCTGTCCCGGTTCTGTACTTACGCCGAATACCGAAAAGAAAATTGCAGAGTTGGCTGATGAATTAGAACTCTCTTCTGCCGATGCCCGGGCGACCTTTCTGTCGAGGCGCGGACAGTCTCGCGACTTTATCGATCCAGCCCGTGTTGCGCAGCTAATTGTTTTCCTTTGTCAGGATAGCTCACTCGATATCACCGGGGCTGCACTCCCGATAGATCAAGGTCGGTCCGCGACCTGGCTTGAGTTCGGGCAATAATCCGCCGGTCAGATCACGAAGATTTCCGCAACGCGTGGATTGTCGAATGAGGAGATTGTCATGACTGAATTTACATATGATGAGAATGAGGACTTCGTGCGGGGCCGAGAACTTCGCGGCAAGGTTCTCGGTTCGGAGTACAACGAACACACTATTCAAGTAGGCGCTGAGGATGACTTTATGGGCCCCTTGCGCCAGCTCTCCGGTGAGTTCGTCTGGGGCAAGATTTGGTCGCGCCCGGGCCTCGACATTAAGACGCGGCGCCTGATTAACATTGCGATGCTCGCGGCACTTAATAGGCAACCAGAAGTAACGACCCATGTCCGCGCCGCGATTGAAGAAGGCGGTGTTACGAAGGAAGAGGTTCGAGAGGTATTGCTTCATGTTATGGCCTATTGCGGCATTCCAGCGGCAGTAGACGCTTTCCGCACGGCAAAAGCCTATTTTGATGAGATGGAGGAGAAGGACTGATGCTCAAGGGAAAGAACGCGCTGGTCACGGGTTCGGTAATCGGCATTGGAAACGCGACGGCGCGCGCGCTCGCAGCCGAAGGCTGCAATATCATGATGTGTGGCCTTGGCACATCGGAGGATGTTGAAGCATCACGAGCTGCAATCGCGGCGGATTTCGGTGTCGAGGTTAAATACCATGACGCTGATCTAGCCGACCGGAACCAGACGGAAGACCTGGCGAAGTCGACAGAGGATCAATTCGGGTCGCTTGATATTCTTGTGAACAATGCGGTGATCCGTTACTATGATAGTATCGTCGATCTCGACCCGCAAAATTGGGACCATGCATTGGCGGTAAACGTCACGGCTCCCTTCGATCTCACCCGAATGGCGCTGTCCGGC
>CAXGSZ010000144.1:0-6300 GCA_964012455.1 uncultured Alphaproteobacteria bacterium | reverse complement strand
GAAACTATGAATATTATTCATAAAAAAACAATGAACCCCAATATAAGCGGCACACTGTATTGATAAATTTTGCGTTTTGTAGTCATGTTGCACGCCAGAGAAATGCTGAAACTGAACTCTCTCCGTAAAGATTTATATTAATTTTTAAAGATTTAACGCGGTACTGGTAAAATTAGATATTTATTTCAGCTCATGCCAACGGCCAAAATTCAAAGTTAGTATGGTACTATCACAAAAAAGCCAAACATGTTTGCATCCAATGGTATCAAACATTGCGCACTCTCGATCCAAAGATTTGCTTCTTCCTCTTCGACAAACTGATACTCTACGCCGGATTGGCCAAGTTTGGCGACTACCCATCTTTCTGTAGGTTGGCAAGTTTAACGCATAAGTTTCCGATCGCCTCTAAGGTTTCAATGTTTTCGCTCAATATTCCTTAATACCCGACGGTACTGGTTACGAGTGTTGCGAACATCGATAATGTCCGCCGCTTACTATTCGGTTGAAAAAATCATTTTACCCGCTTAAGCCATGCACCGACTTCCTGAGGCCAAGACGGTCTCTTAAGTTTTTGTACGCCACTAGAGAAAGATGCTACCACCGTCGACCATAATCGTCTGGCCAGTTACGAACTTACTGGCATCACCTGCCAAATACACCACGGTACCCGCTAAGTCTTCCGTTTCGAGATTCCGTTGCAGGGTTTGACCGCTAGCGATGACATCTTTGGCTCTATCCAATTTCGGTCCAAAAAATTCCTCCGTCCCTTCCGTCATGACTGCGGACGGCGCAATGGCATTGACCCGAATCCAGTCGCTGCCTAGCTCGCGGGCGAGGCTACGTGTCATTCCGATCACCGCTGCTTTAGAAACCGCATAGTGAAGGGCAAAAGGCAGTCCATAGACTGCGGCTAGGGAAGAGATGTTCACGATGCTACCGCCGCCCGCTGTCCGCATGGCTCCAACAACCGCCTTGCAACAATGCCACATGCCCGTGACATTAACGTTCATGCAGCGATTCCATTCCTCAGGATCAAGGGAATCAAAGCGCCCACCTTTCAGACCACCGTAAAGAGCCGCGTTGTTGATCAAAACGTCAACGCGCCCGAAGGCATCCTCGGCAGCTTTCGCCGCCGCGTCGCAGGACGCCATATCAGTGATATCAAGCGATACTGCAATGCCAGTGCCTCCGGCCCCTTGCACCGCTGAAATAGTCTCCTCGCAACCCCTGACGTCACCGGCGATAATCGAAGCTCCTTCCGCGGCCATTCTAATGGCGTATTCTCGCCCTAGGCCGCGCGCCGCGCCTGTTACAATCGCTACTTTGCCCTCAAGATGTCCCGTCATTCGTCCTGCCTCTCCTGTCAAAGCTGAGAAAGTAATCGCCAATATTATCCGTGCCATTGCTGGAACCCGCAGGCTCTATTTGTCCTCGACGCCATAGTCACGCATCACATCCGGGTCAGGTTCGCATCCCAAGCCAGGTCCGTCTGGAACCACAAACGCCCCATCGACAGTATCGATCAGATCGCCATAGAGGCTGGCCTCGAGAGTGCAATAGAAGCGCTCGAGGAAACCTTCGACCGGCTGCGCGGCGGCGAATTGTACTGTCGCGAGAAAACCAGGCCCGAAATATGGAGAATGGGGCATTAGACCGACCGCCGCGGTTTCGGCGAGTGCCGCAATCTTACGCATCTCGGTGATGCCACCAACCTTTATAACGCTCGGTTGCGCGTATTGTACCGCACCTGCGTCGAACATCTTCTTAAACTCAAAAGAGGTGCAGGCATTTTCCCCAGCCGCAATCGGAATCCCGCTGCGATGGCCTAGCTCGGCCAATGCGTCGAAGTCCTCTGGTGGAAAGATCGGTTCCTCCAGCCAGTGTAAATCATATTCCAGCAATCGAAGGGCCATCTGCCGCGCTTCTTCAGGGGTCCATGGACAGTTCGTATCCACCATCAGCGGTATCCCCTCTCCCGCCGCAAACCGCGATGCAGCAATTTCGGGCACCTCCGTCTCATGGATTTTGATGGCCTCATATCCTTCCTGCCGCGCCTTCGTCACGTTCTCCGCAACGAGATCTAGATCCCGATACTTCAATAGGCTGGCATATCCCGTGACACGCTGCCGAGCCATACCGCCGAGCAACTGATGCAGTGGCGCGTTCGCGCGTTTCGCGGCGATATCCCAAAGCGCAATATCAAGCCCAGAAAGTGCAAATATCGTGATTCCGTAGCGGCCAAATAGGTGCAGTTTTTGCTGCATGTCGCGTGATATACCGGCGATATCACCGGAATCCATGCCGACAACTACGGGAGCAATCATCCGTTCAACGGCAGCCTTGACCGCAGGACGACAGTTATAACTAAAAGCTTCTCCCCAGCCTGTTAGGCCATCCTCCGTGTCGACCTTAACCATAAGGATCGAAAGTTTGTTCCAGGATTGACCACCCCAACCGGCCTTCGGACCGCCGTGCTCGTATGGGATCTCTAGACTAACTGTCGAGACGGCGGAAATTTTTGTCACACTACTTACCTCCTACCGATTATTGTCTTGATCGTTGCTGAATATTGCGAATGAACTGTTGTGTATACCGCCGCTGCGCTTTGTCATGCGGCTCCTGTTCTCGGTTATCCGGAGTCTCCGCCGCAAGCCCACCACGCGACTGGAAATGTAATAGTGCTTCAAGCGACGCTCAAAAATACCTTTCCATCGGTTTGCCTCTTCGCCGAATTGCATCCCGAGATGACTGAACGTGGAACTATATTACGGTCGCGGGGTCTATTCTGAGCCTGGGTGCTCTGCGACATCAGTAAAAACATCACTACGCTGATGAGGAGATGCAGCGTCGTCCTTTAACCAGACAGATGCAGCGCCGCATCCTCGATGTGCTGTTTGAATGCCGGTCTTTGTTTAATTGCATCGTACCAACGCGCCAGGTTTGGCATTGGTGGCGATTCGAGATTGAATAGAAACCAACGGTGAACGCGCATACCAACCGGGATATCTCCCATCGAAAATGCGTCTCCGGCCACATACGCTGTCTTCGATAGTTGCTCTTCGAGCATTCCCAATGGTCTAAGCAACGAAACGCGAGCTTCCTCGACCGCGGCTGGATCGCGTTCATCCGGTGGAAGCCTAACTAAGTTCATTACGAGGATATGCTGTTCTGGCAGGAACTTCGTTTGCTCCCAATCCATCCAACGGCTGGCCGCCGCAAAGGTCTGGACGTCACTCCCGTACATCTTATCGGGCGCGTACTTCATCGCCAAATAACGAACAATCACATTTGATTCCCACAAGATAAATCCGTCATCGTCGATTGTCGGAACGGTGCCATTGGGATTCATGTCCCGATATTCAGGCGTGTCGACGATGCCGAAGGCAGCGCCGCCTTTAGAGACATGACCATCCGGCCCCATTGTTCCGCTGGCGAGCGTTAACTCGTAATTGACGCCAGCCTCTTCAAGCCCCCAAAGCGCTTTTTGGGTGCAGGCAGATGTCGGTCGACCCCATATTTTCAGCATTCGTTCACTCCAGCCGGCATAGCACAACAGATAAGCAATTCTTTTGCCGTTCTGGAGCACGCGAGACATGGACGATTAGTCTGACGCAAATCAAATACCAAATACGGCATACTCCTAAGTTACCGCATCGTTCGGTGCATTTAAATGAGGCTCTAATCCACATATGCTCGCCCGAACACGCTCCCTTACATCCCTGATCAATCTCTTTCAAGCGTGATCTTGGCTTGGCGGGACGCCGCATTTTCGGGAATTATTGCGGTTGAATTGGGCTGGTAATTTCAAGACGTGTGTCAAGACCAAGGAAATGGCGTATTCCCCGCCTAAAGTGGCAATGGCCTGAGCACGGACCCGGGTTGAAGCAGAAAGGTACGGTAAATCCTCCGCGTATATCTGCAATCAGTTGAAAGTCCCTAAACGGGATGGTAATCGGATGATACGGGAAGTGGCCGCCCATTTTGAACACGAACTGGTCTTGCATTGGGACTGGCATCCCGGCGATAAAAGACAACCGGGACCCTACTCGCTCCAAAATCGCCGGACTTTATGATAAAGTGGACCGCCGTTAGCACGCCCTTTCCTGTGGAGTAAAGTCGGCTTACCCACCGACAGTATGTTTGGGTTCGGGAATGAATTGGAATGGAAGAATGGGGTGGCTGATGGGAATTGAACCCACGACCCCTAGATCCACAATCTAGTGCTCTAACCGACTGAGCTACAGCCACCACATACTCAAGCCGCCTCTTTAGTCCGGGTGGCGCGTGTCGTCAAGCATTGGCGGGGCTATTCAGCCGCTTCCGTTCGCTTGGATCCGTGACCCGCAAAGAACCGCTGGCAGGCGGCATCATGGAAGATCCGTGCATCCTCATCGAGGTCTGTAACGGGACGCTGTTCGGGGTCAAAATGACCAAACACATCTTGCCCCCGCACCAGCCCGGCAGACACTCGTCCATCACCTTGAAACCTGACGCGCGTAGGGATGTAACTGACACCGATGCCAATGCGCCGGTCGGCCGACAGGTTAGGACCGGAGCTATGCACAACGTATGTGTGATGAAAGCTCACGGAGCCGGTCGGCACTACGATATCAATCGCTTTCGTCTCATCGATTTCTAACGCTATCTTCTGTCCGTTCGACAGCAAGTTTCCTTCGGTCGGCCCTTTGTCGTGTTCACGCTGTCCGGAAAGATGGCTACCGGGCATCATACGCATGCAACCGCTCTCCGGCGTCACGTCGCTGAGTGCAATCCAGGCGGTGACGTGTTCCGCCGGGATCAGGTTGAAATAGGTGCCGTCCTGATGCCAACTCACAAAGGAACCGTCGCCGGGTTCCTTAATCCAACAGGTTAGATGATAGATAAGTATATCCGGCCCTATGATGCTCTCTACCGCATCGAGCAGTGCGGAGTGACGCACTAGATTGTCCATCCAAGTGTAAAGTAGATGCGTCTTGGCACGAAATTGCCCGGGACCGCGTGAAAGTGGCCCACCGAGGTCCGCTTCCGCCGCTTCCAGCTTTCCGCGATAGTGTGCGGCTTCCTCAGGGGTCAGGAGCGCGACCGGGCCTACCTGCCCAGTCGCTCGGTAGTGCGCAACATGTTCCTCGCTGAGAGAACCAACCATCGTCGATCTCCCGTTCGTCTATCGAATGTCCAATAAGTAGGGTAACACATCGTAAGCAAACTGCTCTAGCGACACCATCCTCTGTGGCTGATCTCCCAGGAAATCGAAAACGAAATGTCGGACGCCGGCATCATGAAATTCCTTGATTTTCCCGGCAACATCCTCGGGTGTCCCCATGGCGCAATATCGCTCCGCCGCACGACGGAAATCCATTGCGTAGCGTTCCGACAGCAACTCCGTAGCCTTGTCCCAGGCTTTCTCATATGTCTCGTCGATACAACAGAACAGGAGATGGCCAGACCCAAAGTCGTCGATCTTGCGCCCTGCCTCTTCCGCCGCTTCTTCGATTTTCGTGAGTGCCTCCTGGAACATACCAGGCGTAATCACGTAGGACAGATACCCATCTGCTAGTCGGCCAGCCCGCTTCAGCGCAGCCTCGGAACGACCGCCGCACCAGATAGGCGGACCACCCTTCCGAAATGCGGCCGGCTGCATATGGACTTCTTCGAAGGAGTAGAAGTTACCCTCATGGGCGACCGGCTCTCCCGTCCATAGTTTCCGCATCACTTCAATGCCTTCGGTGAGACGCGCACCGCGTTCGCTCGTTGGCACGTCAACCAATTGCCATTCTTTTGGAAACTCGCCTCCGACACCAACTCCGAAGATAAACCGGCCTTCCGAGAGATGATCGAGGCTTGCGGCCTGCTTCGCCGCCGCCGCCGGATGTCGCATCGGCAAGAGATAGACGCCGGATGCGACCGTCAGTTTCCGGCTATATGCACAGGCATGGGCGAGTTGGACGAACGGATCAAGGATCGGCAGAGTGAAGGCAAGGTGGTCGCCAACCCAGACCGAATCGAAGTCGAGTTGATCCAGCATTTCGACTGTTTTCTCGGTCAGGTCCGGTGTGGGTAGACGGGTCTGAATGCCGAACTTGGTCTCATTCGCGAGTGGCAGAGGCATAACTGCATGGCCTTCTTTCGATGTGCGAGAACTATATCGAGGCTATCCTTTCGATGGGACGTGTCAATCGACACTTTCGTCTGGACTTAGCCTACACCCAAGCCATTTGACCTTATCATTGCAAAATTCGGAGGTTCCGATGACGGACAAGCTGCTGTTCGATGTCAGCGACAAGATCGCGACGATCACTT
>CAXGSZ010000143.1:0-6342 GCA_964012455.1 uncultured Alphaproteobacteria bacterium | reverse complement strand
GGATACTGTCCGTATCGATATCGAATGTGATGGCACAGGCGACCTTGGCGCCGTTTGGCCACGGAACCGGATTTTTGATCATCTTCCCTTCTTCCCCCTTAACGTTTTCCCTGTCTAAGCGAGACTAAGTCGCCATCATGGCGATGCAATCCGCCTGGATAAGCAGACCTGTTTGGAACAACTCATAGGCGCGGACCGGAGTCATCGCCGGTTTTGCATTTGGCGCCATCTCCGACCAGATGGCCATTGCGGCATGGAATTCGTCGCCGATGTCATCGCTATCGGATGCGAAGAACAGGTTCAGCTTCACGATATCGTCGAGCGTCGCTCCCGACAGCGCCAAGGCATCCTCTAGGCGTTGGAAAACGATCCTGGATTGCTCCCTAATATCGCCTGCCGCCATAACCTGGCCATTGTCATCTTTTGCGACTTGTCCGCCGATCCAGATCTCGCCTGATGCACGGACGCTGTCACTGAACGACCCGTCATGTAACTTCGTTGCGGCATTTCCGATCGTTGCCTGCGCGTGGCTGCTAGTGAAGGCCATGGCGTCAATTTCAAGGTCCAGACCCGGATAGAGGAGGTCCACTCCGAAACAAGTGACGGCCGGACCGGACGTGCCGAAATTCTCTTTCGTTACTTCCAGAATCTTATCCAGGAAAGTCGTTCCGTCTGGCTCCCTGCTGTCGTGCTTCACGCATATTTTTACATGGGCGATATCGTCGAAGGATGCGTTGCCGCCCTTCAGAACGTTTTCGATGAACTGATAAATCGCCCGGGTTTGAGCGGCTAAATCTCCTACATGGACTGCGGAGCCGGTTTCGTTGGAAGAAATTTGACCGCCGACATAGAGGCGATCACCCACATCCCAGCCCTGCGACAGCGGCACCGCGATACTCCAGTCCCAGCTGCCTTCGGGCATGATACGTTTCCGGTTGCGCCGGGATTCCCCATGCAAGGCAATGCCTTCGATTTGAATAAGCTGTCCTTGATATGGCATTCCCTTGATGCGGACCGCCGTCGCGGCCGGGCCCGGATCGGGGAAGTATTCAAGTCGGACCCGGGTCATATCCTCCCAATATTCGGTTGCGTCTTCATCGGCGCCGTCGAAAACATAGTAGGTGTTCAAGCGAACCAGATCGCTAAGCTCCAATCCGGCGTGCCCGAGCGTGGCCTTCATGTTTTCAAAGACGCACCGCGTCTGTGCGGCGATATCTCCCGGCGCGACGATTGCGCCGTTTTCGGTTAACGCTTGCTGGCCGCTTATGAAGACCTGATCACCGACGTCGATGGCTTGCGAGAATGGGGATGTTTCCCGCCAGCTCCAATCTCCGCCTTTATGCTCCTTAATGGTGGGTTGTGGCATGGGTCATTCCCCTGCGTTTGAGTTTAGATCCAATCCCGTCATGCGGTCAGCGGCTCGATTTCATTCTGATATCGGATCGCCAGCGGATCCACGTTGTAGGGGCCAAGAAACAGGCCCTTTTGCGAGATTTTCACGACCGCCTTCGCAACCTCATGGCGTCTCGTCTCAAATGCGACCAATGCTTCTTCGGCACTGTCCGTTTCGGCGAACGCATCGCGAATGGCAAGCGCGTCGACAAACGTCTGACTCGCTCCTTGCGCCATGTCCGGCATCATCGGGTGCGCGGCGTCGCCAATAAGAACGATACGCCCGTGCGTCCATTTGTATGGAATACCGTCGACATCTTGCAGTGGGCTCTGTACGAGCAGTTCCGGCGGTGTGCTACGGAGGGTTTCGGGGATAGGCGTCTTCGTCCAACTGCTGAAGAAGCCAATGAAGTCGTCGAAACTCTCGGCGCCCGACACGGATCCGAACCAATAGGCCTTACCTTTGCCAATAGGAATGAAGGACAGCCATCCTTCGCGCGCATAGAATCCGGTCTGCGCCGCGGGATCAACATCGACATCACTCAGATCAATGACCGAACGGAAGCGATAAGCATAGAGTTCGTTGGGGCGGAAAGTAACGCCGCCAATTAGCTGCTCACGGACATGGGAATTGATGCCATCGGCGCCAATCAGAACGTCGGCTTCATACGAATTTCCGTTGCTAAAATGGCAGATTGCCTTGTCACCAGCATTCTCAACCGAAATCATGTCATGGTCGAACCTGATGTTCTCTATTCCGACAGCATCGCTCAGCATCCGCGCCAATTCCGGGCGAAAAAGCCCGACTGCCGGGGCACCGTAAGTTTCCGGCCAATGGCTGGTATCGGTTGAGAAGAGTTCCTTACCTTCAGTGTCGAGTTCGATATACCGGTCCAGTTGAACCGATATATCCCGGTATTGCTCCTCAAGTCCCAGCCCGTAAATCGCGCGCCCGGCGTTGGGCCAAAGATTGAAGCCCGCTCCGGTCGTCCGGGTGTCTGGGGCACGCTCAAAGACGTCTACTTCGTGTCCCAGCGATAAAAGACCGATCGCGGTTGAAAGCCCACCGACGCCGCCGCCGCAAATACCAATCTTCATGACGCCTTCCCACTCTTCTAATTAGCCGAGTCGGCTCGGTACTCTCTTAGGTCTGGATCCAGAGATAATAGTAGGGCGGGCTCAATGATTGACGAGGAAGCCTGGCTCCGCGCGAAAGTGTTATGTTACCGTAATGCAGTGGTAGCTTTAGACGTTGAGGGAATGAAAATCCGGCTTTCCATTACGCTATTGCCGCGTTCGCGGACACTCCGCTATTTCAATCAAGTTGTGTGTGCCTAGAATGCCGGCAATGGCAAGAGGAGCGACACCTTGCGGCTGGAAGAGGGGTTGTGGTGCCTGCTGCGGCGCGAGATCGATCTCGATCAGAATGTATTGCTAGCGAAGAACCTGACGATCTTTCTAGAGGAGTACGCGGGATGGTAGTCGAAATTCGTAAACTGGGGGAGCCGATGCTGGCGCAAATCGTCGGGGTAGATGCGACGCAGCCGCTCTCGGAGGACGACCGGGAGGCCGTTAACCAGGCGTTTCTGGAGCATTGCGTGCTCGTCTTCCGCGATCAGCCGATGGGACCGAAACAGACGCTCGACTTTTCGAACGCTTTTGGGCCGGTCGAGCCGCACATCACAGTGAAATACCGCCATTCGGACTATCCGGAACTGATCGTCATGACCAACATGGACAAGAACGGCGAAATATCTGAGCACGAGACGGCCCGTGGCGTCGGTTGGCACACGGACATGTGCTATATGCCGTTGCCGGCGAAAGCGACTCTGCTGCACACAATCGAAATTCCCGATGAGGGCGGCGACACGCTCTTCGCCAACATGTACATGGCGCTGTCCGAAATGCCGCCGGGACTGCGCGCGCGGATCGAGGGACTGAACGCGACCTTCCGCTACGGCGGCCGTGCGGCTGACCGGAACCTGCGGCTGGAGAAGGAAGATCAGGACAAGCCGCTTCAGCGGCATCCAATCGTCAAACGCCACCGGGAGAGTGGGCGCGCGTCGCTTTTTGTAAATCCGTCCCACACCGTCGGTATTGAAGGATGGGAAGAAGGTCCGGCGGTGGACCTGCTGGAGGAGCTATACGCCTGGGCCGGGCAAGAGCGTTTCCAGGCGCGCCACAGATGGCGACACGGCGACACAGTTATTTGGGATAACCGATGCTGTTGGCACAGTGCATCTGGCGAGAACCCGCTCCGCCAACCGCGTCGTTTTTACCGCGCCACCATCGCCGACCGGTCCCATTGAGGGGCTGCGTTGACAGAGCGAGCCCGCCGCGCTACCTACGCCGTTGATGCGTCAGCAAGTATCCGCGGAGGGATGGCAGAGTGGTAATGCAGCGGATTGCTAATCCGTCATGGGGTAATTCTCATGCGGGGGTTCGAGTCCCCCTCCCTCCGCCACCCTTTCCGTCTTTCGGGCGGGAGAACTTTCTCTCGAAGCAACACCCCGTATTTCCGAGACGAATGGTGGATATTCGTGGTCTCTGTATTTATCAATACTATCCGTTCCGCCGCAATTTGGCCGAATATGCAATAATATAACTGTCGGCCGTTTTATCGGTGAACTTTGGCGGTCGTACTACTAACCTTGACTGACCAGCAAATCTACCTGGCGTAGATCCGTGACAATCTCTGCCAGTTTGCGTCATATCGTTACTATCTTTGATGGTCCGTTTCCTATCATAAAACGGGGACCAGTTCAGTGGGAGATAATCACTCTATTTTGGCTCGTTTTCTCCTTAAGGGTGCGTTTTCTTCCGGGGGGACCACCGCCGTGCTTTCGCTAAGTTTACTCAATTCAAGCATTGAGCGAATCTTTTCCACTTGCGTTTGGCTCAGTTTCGTTCCCTCTGACAGAATGAGTATTCCATCAGTATTTATCAAGTCGGCGGCCAAGCGTTGCCCCTCATGTAGCGTCGATGTTCGAACCATCGTGGATGGACGGGGTGTATGTACTTCCTCCTGCTCTTGGTTTTCGCTTTTCGAAGTGGCTGTCTGTGGTGCAATGAGATGCTGACGCGCTAGTGAAAGAATCTCGGGATCAAACCATTCCTTGTGCCGAAGCAGTTCATCGAGATGTGCTGCTGCCAACTCAGAGTCACCGGATATTTCCGCGAGTGATTTTAGAGTGCGAAGCACTCTGGCAATGACAGGAATTTCAGACCCATGTGTGTTGTCGTCTGGAAATCCCGAACCGTCAAAATTTTTGTCTTGGTAAAGAACCGCCTTGCTGACAGTCGCCATGCTCGGAATGTTACTCAGCAGTCGGCTTCCGACCTTTGGGACATTTTCAATCATGGCTTTTTCTTCTGCTGATAGGCTTTCACCTTTGTTGTGTCGTAGCAATGCATCCAACGGTATTGAAACCCACCCAACAGGCGCCAGCATAACCGCAAAGTTGAGCTCCCATCGGTTCACGCCTCTTAAATGCGGCGATAAAACGTCGGCCCAACGACCTATCTTTCGCGAGCCCGATGTGGCTGCAGGGTCCAAAAAAGAGACAAGGTCCGACAAAAGCTTGATTGAGCCTGCCAGCGTCGTTTCCATTAGTCTTTTTTCCCGCACGAGCAAACGATGATGCGCGAGGCCACTCTCAATACTTTCGATAAGGCCGTCCGTTGAGCATGGTTTTTTTAGGAAGCCGAAGACGTGGCTTTTGTTTATCGCCTCAATGGCGAAATTCTGATCCGCATTTTCTGTAAGCATGATGCGAGTGGTGGCAGGAGATTTTTTACTGAATTCCTCAAGTACCTCGATGCCAGTCATTCCTGGCATGTCCATATCGCAGATGACCACCGCGATTTCGCTATCTTTCTGCAATTTTTTTAGAGCCCTCTCGCCTCCCACTGCGGTAACGGTCTCGAATTTGCCGTGGAGCTGACGGCGAAGACCATCCAATAATCTCTCTTCGTCGTCGACCAGTAAGACCGTCTCTTCTGTATTCATGGGGTAACTCCGTTCTCGATCGTTTCGGCTGCAATCTCTCTCCAACTAAAAATGCGACCGCCTATACCGAGCCTTTCGATATACGCTTAATCAAGGAAATTGTCACTTCCGCTGCCTGTTTCCACTCGATTTTGCATACGAACACTTGAGCGTTTTAGAACCCTGTTGAGGTCGACAGGCGCTGCGTTTTTGAACGCGGGATGCAGAGAACCCGTCATTGCCACTGCGATGTCCCAAGCTCATAGACAAAGCGGACGACGCATTTTACGAACCTTGGAATATCTTTTGTCGTTGCGAAGTAAACGCTTAGCCCGGTCTCTTCGGAGTGTTTTTTGATAAATGGTAAGTAAGCTTTGGCAATTTTAGTTGCGGACTGTTGCGGCACGATTCCGAGAATTATAGCTGCGTTCGCCACCACGCGTTGATGACGGTCGCTAAAAACAAGGAAAGCGATGCAATCAGCAGTCAGTTATTTGATGTGCTTTTGATGAGCAACGGGCTTCGCCTCGTAAAAGAGCTTCGAGCGATGGACGATGTCGTCCAATTCATCATGCTCACGGGGTACGGCCGACCCCGAAAATGCGATCGAAGCGATCAATGAAGTCGGTCTGCTGAGGTTTTACACAAAGCTCTGCCCGGCGGCTCGACTAGCCGAGGGCATACAGGCTGCACTGGCGGAGCGGGAGCGACGAGTTGAGGGTAAAGCGGACACGGAAGAACGGTCGCAATCCAGACATGGAGTAGGTGAAGAGGCCTTAAATCGCATCTCGGTTGGCGTCATAGTAATCGATGCCGTTGTTAACGTAATCTTTAAGAACCCGTTAGGAGCGGAGCTCGTATATCAACAGGATGGTTTGTTGGTTGATCCTTATGTCCTATGGTGCGCTTGGAGGTGCCGATTTGGATTCTGGGGAAAAGACTAACGTCTGTTCATAAAATCA
>CAXGSZ010000142.1:0-6344 GCA_964012455.1 uncultured Alphaproteobacteria bacterium | reverse complement strand
GACCGCCGTCTCGCGGCAGCGGGATATGCCGTAAAATGGCAGGCGCGTTTCATGCCGACAAACAACAGGTTCTTCGCCTTGTTCAGCACGAGTCTGTTCGGGCTGACGCCGCAATCGATCAGGCATTCCAAATCCCCAGCGGGGGTTAACCGAAAGACCCGACCGTCCGGGCTCTGCATCTCGGACTGTCCCTGATCCGAAAAGTAAAGACCGCCGTTGCTGAGTAAAGTGGAGGTCATTGCATCCGCGAAAAGGCTCAGTACGGATGCGCATGTGGTGCTCGGATACCACGTCAATGTTGGGATCGAGCTGAATAATTCCATCCTTGTAGTCAGTGCTGAATATCTGCTCGTCATTTCGAATCTTATTGCTATTCGGAATACCGTCGTATTCCGTTTCCACATCCCAAGACCCATCGGGTGAAACGCGCAGCAATTGGCCAGACGGAGTCATCACAACCAAAAGTTTGCCATCTCGATCGAATGACGGACCTTCCAGGAAGCTTTCCGCTTAATGTCCGAAGTGATTGTTGTGACCCCAGTCGGACAATGTATCCGGCCTGCGCAGCGCAGCCGGCAGTTCAAATGCAATTTCGGTCTCAATTTCCTATGATGGCGGAAATAGCGACATGCGGTTACTACAAACCCAAAGATCTCGTAGTGTCGAACCACGCGCGCCCACATACCGCAGACAATGCCGAATATCGGTTAATCGTAGGGCGGGCAGGTCCAGCCATTTGGGGATAGCGTGAATAATTCGAAACCGTCGGCCGTGACGCCGATACTGTGCTCGAATTGCGCCGACAGCGAACGGTCCTTTGTTACCGCGGTCCAGCCGTCCTGCAGAATTTTGGTGTGATGCTTACCCGCATTGATCATCGGCTCGATGGTGAAGAACATACCTTCCACGAGGCGGGGCCCGGCGCCCGGCTCTCCAAAATGCATGATGCTTGGAGGCGAATGAAAAACCCGGCCGAGACCGTGACCACAAAAGTCGCGCACGACGGAAAAGCGCCGTTCTTCGGCATAAGACTGGATGGCATGTCCGATATCGCCAAGCGTGACACCCGGACGAACGATCTCGATCGCGCGCATCATCGAATCGTAAGTCACCTGCACCAGATTGCGCGCGCGAACGCCAACTTTGTCACCTACCAGAAACATCCGGCTGGTGTCGCCATGCCAACCATCGAGAATGACGGTAATGTCGATATTGATGATATCGCCGTCCGCAAGACGTTTCTTCTCTTCCGGGATCCCGTGGCACACTACGTGATTTACCGAGGTGCAAATCGATTTGGGAAAGCCCCGGTAATTCAAAGGTGCCGGGATCGCATCGCGCTCAACGATATACGCGTGGCAAAGCATGTCGAGTTCCAGAGTGGAAACACCAGGGAGGACATGCGGTGTAATGAAATCCAGAACCTCTGCCGCAAAGTTTCCCGCCCTGCGCATTGCCTCGAATTCTTCGGGACCGTGCAACCGCACGCCTGCCAACTCGGGGGCAAGCATTGCAACCGCCTGGCTTCGCGGATCGTTCATGACGCCCTCACTCACGCCCGGACCTCTCTTTAAGTTTAAGCGGCAGGCTGCGTGCCACCACTATTTCCTCAATACCGACACTGCAATCGTAACATATGGCCTCAACGCCACATTCCCGAGCCTCAGCGAGCGCCGAAGCATATGCCGGGTCGACATCTTCTGCTACCCTGAAATGGTCGCAGTCGCCACGTTGCACAAGGTATATCATAACCGCGCGCGCACCTTGGCGCACCATTTCGGACATTTCGACCAAATGCTTGGCGCCTCGTTTGGTCACGGCATCCGGAAATTCGGCTGCACCTTCACGTCCGGGCAGATCGCGCTTCAGGTGCACATTCTTGATCTCGACATAACAGGACGGTTTGTCCTCGTCCTCCATCAGAATATCTATCCGGCTGCTTTTGCCGTATTTCACCTCGCGCCGCATAGAGCTGTAACCGGCAAGCGCCGGTATGTGTCCGGCTTTGATCGCTTCGGCGACAATATCGTTCGGATGCGCCGTATTGATCCCGACAAGATGATCGCCGACGCGAATTAACTCCCAGCGCCAATCCAGCTTCGCTTTCGGATTCCTATTTGCAGAAAGCCAGACTTCTGACTCCGGTGCATTTAGGCCGGTCATCGCGCCGGGATTGGCACAATGAGCCACAACGGTTTCGCCATTCAGGTCTATGTCGGACAGAAACCGCTTGTAACGGCGGATTAAGCGCCCTTCGACCAATGGTTCCTGGAATTTCATCGCCTCTCACTTCGTTCCGTCAACAGGATGGCACCTTACGCACCCAATTTGGGACCCGCAACGCACGCGATCAGGGGGACTTCCCGCCTATTTATAAACCGTCCAGAAATCGGCGCATTGGCAGCGCCAATGCCGGATCTAGCTGCTGCAACCGCGCATAAGCGGCCTCAGCGAACGCAGCATCTCCCGCAAATTTTCCGGCTTGTATCGACAATCGGAGAATCTCAAGGTCGCTCGGCAAAATATCGAAAAGCCACTTCAGATGCGGGATAGTTGCTTCATGGCCACCGCCTAGCAACAGCACGATGACCAGGCCCTGCCGCGCGCCAAGCGCATGTGGATCCATGCCCAAAACCACGCTGAAGAGGTCGCGCGCTTCCGCAAGGTGGCCTGCACGACCAAGAATTCGCGCCGCCGATTCGATCAGTTGGCTGTTTTGTGTCCTCGTGCAATGTTCCGAGAGATATGTGACGGCTCGCCGAGCAAGGCGTGCGCGGCGAATCGGCATCCGGCGCTGGGCGTCCATACAACTAATATAGGCATCCGTGAGGTCGGGCGTCGTTTGCGTCGCTTCCCCCTTCGACAGTTCGAGAAGCGCGCGAATCTGAGCGGCGGGTATAGCTTCTCCGCGATTACCGTGCCCGACGGTTGCAATTCCGGCGAGACGGCCATCCCGCGTCAGTATTGCGCCTCCCTCACTTGCCTCCCCGCCGCGCGCATTGTGCTGAAGGCGCGACAAGGCGTACCCGACGGCTGGCGGCAACAGGACTTCGCCCGGCGGATAAATGCGGGGACCAAAGACATTTGGTTCATGCGCCAATATAAAAAGCCCTGTACCGGACGTTACATTCTCGGCCAAAACAGGTGCGCTCCCGAGATCGAGGCCCTCGACAGACAATAGCGCCAAATCACCGCTATACCCGGACGGCTTCACTTTTGCCCCGAATGTCTGGCCATCCCCTGTCTTGACGATTAAGTCTTTCCGCCCCAGAACGACATGCCGATTTGCCGCCGCAAGACCAGCACCCAGGTAAACGGAATTCGCTTCGCGGCGATTGCCTTTTAGTTTCATGACATATGGTGCAAATCGACAAACGGCTTGCGGCCCATCACACTTTTCCGCAGCGCCGGCACCGAAACTGCCGAAGCACGCAAAGAGCGCAGCGAGGATGAAGACGAGTAGAAACATGGGGTCCTGATTCTGCGCGGAACGATCGCTGCAAAAAAGCTGGAAATTCGAGAACTGTTCCTCTTGCGCTGTTTATCCGTTCAAGCATTTGACATCCGGGGGCAAACCCCAAATCAATGCTCGACAACAATGCGATATCCCGACGGAGAGAAGCACAAATATGCCGTATACCAAACCAAACGACCCCAGCCTGCCGCTTGCCGGAATAAAAGTTATCGATCTGGCGAACTTTCTGGCTGGACCAATCTCTTCCATGTTCCTTGCGGATTTTGGAGCTGACGTAATCAAGGTCGAACGGCCCGACACTGGAGATGAAGTCCGGTTCTGGGGCAATAACAAGGACGGCGTCGGCTTGATGTATAAGCTAATCAACCGAAACAAGCGATCAGTAACTGCCAATCTGAAGACCCCGATGGGGGTGGAAATCGTCAAACGTCTCGTTAAAGACGCAGATGTTATAGTCGAGAATTACCGAAAGGGAACGCTCGAGAAATGGGGAATAGGATATGATGTCCTTAGCGAGATAAACCCGGCACTCATCATGGTGCGGATTACCGGTTTTGGACAGACAGGACCGAATTCTCACCGCCCAGGCTTTGGAACCTTGGCCGAAGGATATTCGGGTTTTGCATATATCAACGGTTTCAAGGACCGGCCACCGCTTCTGCCCGGATTTGGGCTTGCCGACGATACGGCCGGCCTGATGGGTGCATATCTCACGCTCGTCGCACTGCAAGCGCGAGAGCGGAATGGCGGCAAGGGTCAGATCGTCGATTATGGCATCTACGAGCCTCTCTTTACCCTTCTGGGACCGCAGGTGGTCGACTACGATCAACTGGGCATCGTACAGGAACGGAACGGCAGCCGGCTTTCGTTTACCGCTCCCCGTAACACGTACTGCACGAAGGATGGCAAATGGCTGTCCATTTCCGGGTCGGCGCAATCCACATTCGAACGCATGTGCACCGCACTCGAAATTCCGGATGTGCCCAAACGACCTCAATTTCTCGATAACAGGCTCCGCATCCAGAACGCGGTCGAGCTCGATGAAGAATTGCAGGGAGCGATAGAACAATTTGATTATGAAGAAGTCATGCGGCGCTTCGAGGCAATCGGTGCGACCGCGGCCCCTTGCTACAACGTCGCCGAGATTTTCGAGGACGAACACTACATAGCACGCGAGAATATTGTTCCCGTCAACGATGATGAGTTAGGAGGACCGATCCGGATGCAAAACGTCGTCGGAAAGCTTTCCCGGAATCCCGGCAACATTCGCCACGCGGGGCCGCCACTCGGCGAACACAATCGCGAGGTTCTTGTCGATATGCTTGGATTTTCCAAAGAAGAGCTTTCGGAAGCCGGCTACGAGATTGAGTAAATTGGGTTTTCAGACTTCCCGTAATCGCGGAGTTTTGGACTCCCCCGCGTCATTGCCGTCACCCTCGAATACTTCTTCTTTCGTGTCGCTTTCCTCAGCTTCCGCTTCAGCCTGCGCCTGCAAGTTTCGGTAGGACCGGTAAGAAAACGGAAAGCTACCGAGATAGAAAAGGCTGATGACCATCATGGTAAGCCATGGGGCACCCGCGATTCCCGCCGCCAATAAGGCAATGAGGACGAGCATCGGCACTACCATTCGCTGCGGTACTCTTGTCCTTTTCAACGAATATGTTGGGACCTGACTTACCATCAGCAGAGCAACGGCAACGATCCACGGTCCGGTTAAAGCGGGATGACTAAAGAACCCGGCGCCAAATTCCTGGCTCGTCACCAGCGGCAATAGGGAGAGGAGCGCACCGGCAGGCGCCGGCACGCCCGTGAAGAATTTAAATGCGTAAGCCGGCCGCGTCTCAAGCGTGCTGTTGAAGCGGGCCAGCCGCAAGGCGCAGCACACCGCAAAAAAAAGTGCCGCGGCCCAGCCAAAGCCGCCAATCGTGGAAAGACTCCAAAAATAGATGATGAGTGCAGGTGCGACCCCAAACGCTACAACATCTGAAAGCGAGTCAAGTTCCGCTCCAAAGTCGCTGGCCGCTTTCAAGAGCCGAGCGATCGTGCCGTCCAGCGCATCCAAGACGGCAGCAACCAGGATCGCGATGGCTGCAAATTCCCATTTACCGGCGATTGCAAATCGCACGGCCGTCAATCCGGCGCAAAGCGCTCCGACCGTGATGATGTTCGGTACAAGCCGATTGAAAGTCTGCGCAGTCGGCCTTTGTCTTCGGCGAAATCGGCGGCTCTTCAGCATTACCTCGACATTCCTTTGCGCGGCGCTTCATCCGACGTCATATCCGCTAGGACCGTCTCCCCCGCGATCGCGCGTTGCCCGACGACCACCAAAGGCGACACGCCTTTCGGAAGAAACACATCGACGCGACTGCCAAATCTTATCATACCGAAGCGCTCTCCGACACGGACCGGTTGGTCGTGTTGCACCCAGCAAAGAATACGGCGGGCGACCAGTCCGGCAATTTGGACCAAACCGATTTCCCGCCCGTCCTCCATTCGAATTTTAACGGCCTGACGCTCGTTCTCCTCGCTCGCCTTGTCGAGAGAGGCATTGAGAAACTTGCCTGACCGGTACCCGAGGGCCGAAACCTGTCCGTCGACCGGCGAACGGTTTACGTGCACATCAAAAACATTCATGAAAACACTGATCCGTATAAGCGCCTCAGGCGGCATATCGAGCTCGGGCGGCGGTACGGCTTCGGTAATCAATTGAACAACACCATCGGCCGGGCTGATTACAAGACCGAGACGTGTCGGCGTCGTTCGAAGCGGATCGCGGAAAAAATATGTACACCAGGCCGTCAAAATGCCGCCCAAGGGGAAAATCGGCGACCAAATTAAGCCGCCAACGACCGTCAAACTGGCGAAAATT
>CAXGSZ010000141.1:0-6386 GCA_964012455.1 uncultured Alphaproteobacteria bacterium | reverse complement strand
CTGCCCGCATTACTATCGCTTCGGTGAGGAATGGGAGAGTGAGGAAGAATTTGCGACCCGCTGCGCCGCGGAGCTGGAATCGATGATTCTGGAGGAAGGTCCGGATACCGTCGCTGCCTTCATTGCTGAACCCGTCATGGGCGCTGGCGGCGTTATCGTACCGCCGAAGACCTATTTTGCAAAAATACAGGCAGTTCTCAAAAAGTACGATGTCCTCTTTATCGCAGATGAGGTCATTTGCGGCTTTGGACGCACCGGCAACATGTGGGGCAGCCAGACCTTTGACCTTCAGCCAGATATGATCACTTGCGCGAAGGCACTTTCGTCCGCCTATCTGCCAATATCGGCGGTTTTGATCAACGAGAAGGTCGCCGACGGGATCGTCGCCAACAGCGGCAAGATTGGGACTTTGGGGCATGGTTATACCTATATGGGGCACCCCGTCGCCGCAGCGGTCGCTCTTGAAACGCTGAAGATTTATGAAGAGCGCGATATCATGAGCCATGTCACTGCGGTGGCGCCCCGGATGCAGAAGCGTCTTGCCAGCTATAGCGACCACCCGCTGGTTGGCGAGGTGCGTGGCGTCGGGCTTGTTGGTGCGTTGGAGTTCGTCAAGAATAAGGCGACAAAGGAGCCGTTCGAGCCGGCAGGTAAGGTCGGTGCCTATTTGGTTGACCGCGCAAAAGACCATGGGCTTATCCTACGAAACATCGTCGACTCTGTGGCATTTTCGCCGCCACTGATCATCTCGTCCGACGAATTCGAATCCGTCTTCGAACGTTTCGACAAGGCGCTCGAGGAGACGGTGTCGTTTGCGGCGGGACTTTAAGTCGCAGTGCCTTTGTGAGCGGGTGTACTATCTAAGAATTTGGCTATAGCAGGGATTCGTTACCCAAATTTTCTTATGTTTCCGTTCGGAGACGGAGATGGACTACGAGAAGTTTTTCGAGCAAAAGCTGAGCGACCTCCACGACGAAGGCCGCTACCGCATTTTTGCCGATCTCGAGCGTCAACGCGGCGGTACACGTGCGATTCATCGCGAGGGTGGGCAACAGGCCGATGTCGCCGTCTGGTGTTCGAACGATTACCTTGGAATGGGTCAGAACGAGGACGTGCTCGATGCAATGCGCGAGGCTATCGGTCTATGTGGCGCAGGTGCGGGCGGTACGCGTAATATTTCCGGTACGAACCACTATCACGTGATGCTCGAGCAACAGCTGGCTGACCTTCATGGGAAGGAAGCGGCGCTGATCTTCACGTCCGGCTACGTCGCCAACGACACGACTTTGGCGACCATTGGATCGATGATGCAGTGCATCATCTACTCCGACGCGTGGAACCATAATTCCATGATCGAGGGTATCCGCCACGCCAATACGGAAAAGCGGGTTTTCAAACATAACGACCCGGCGGATCTGGAACGCCTGATACAGGCAGATGACCCGGAGCGCCCCAAGATGATTGTGTTTGAGAGCATCTACTCAATGGACGGCGATGTCGCGCCGATCAAAGAGTTTGTGGAGATCGCGGAGAAGTATAACGCCATCACATTCCTCGACGAGGTTCACGCGGTCGGCATGTACGGAAAAGGGGGCGGGATTGCGGATCGGGAAGGCCTGATGGAGCGCATTACGATTATCCAAGGGACCTTAGCTAAGGGATTCGGTGTGGTTGGCGGGTATATCGCCGCCTCTGCGAATTTGATCGACGTTGTCCGCTCGTATGGACAAGGTTTCATATTTACGACGGCGATGCCCCCATCGGTCGCCGCCGGCGCCCTGTGCAGTATCAAGTTAATCCGAGGGGAGCACGGAGACAAGCTACGCGAACGTCATCAGGATCGAGCCGCAAAACTTAAGGCGATGCTGGTTGCTGCTGGTATTCCCATCATGCCATCCGAAACCCACATCGTTCCTGTTCCAGTCGGCGATCCTCGCCTGTGCAAACGGTCGAGCGATATCTTGATGGACCGGTACGGCATTTACGTGCAGCCAATCAACTACCCGACCGTTCCGCGCGGGACGGAGAGGTTGCGTTTTACGCCCACGCCGTTGCATAGCGATGCGGATATGGACCGCCTGGTGCAGGCACTGCAGGAGGTGTGGAACTCACTTTCACTAAAGCGGGCGGCCTGAATTAGCGGATAGCGGTAATTTGCGAAGTCGTGTATAATACAACCTATGTACCGCGATAATACACTCATCCCGACGGAAGCGATCCGGCTGGCGGCACTTGGCGCATTGATAGAGAGTGATCGCCGCTATGCCTTTCTGGCACGCGAAATTCGCGGGTTCGTGTCTCGTGTGGCGGGTCCATCGCTCGACCTTCTCGGAACTTCTCTCGAAGTAATGGGCTACGAAGGACTTGCGACACTTGAAGATATTGACGGCGACGGCGGCGCGCTCCTGCGCATCACCGACGAAGGTCGGCGCCAATTCGTCACATTGATGACGTCCGGCGTGCGCGCGCCCGTCAACGATGTATCAAAGCTGGTCATTGCCCTTAAGATGCGGTTCCTTGATTTGCTGGACGAAGACGACCGGCTGGATCAGATTGATTTGATGCGGCAAATGAGCGAAGGCGAAGCCGCGCGTCTGAAAGACCTTAAGCAGGAAAACGAGACTGGCGGTTTCTCGTCATGGCTCACCTTCGAGATAGAGCAATTGGAAAGCCGCATTTCGTGGCTGGATGCACTCGCGACGAAGTCCTAGGCGCATCAACGCCATATCTTAAGCCAATTCAACTGATGTTATTTCCTGCGTAGCGAGCGAATGAATGAACGTACGTGCGCGTTACGGATTCTCAGCGATATCGAGAGATGCGAGATCTCGGCGTAGTCCCGAGGCCGTTTCGAAAACGACCGCTTGAAATCCCACTGCACGGGCTGCTTCGACGTTCTTCGGGCCGTCGTCGATAAACAGCGTCGTAGCTGGTGTGACGCCAAACCGGTCTCGGGCAAGCTCGAAAATGGCGGTGTCCGGTTTCGCCATTCCCACATGTCCGGAGATAATCACATCATCGAAGTATTTGAGGAAATCGAAATCACTTTCGACCCGTGCCCAGGTCTCGCCAGCCCAGTTTGACAAGACGTAGAGCGGAAACCCCGCACTATGCAGATCCCGCACGATATCCAGTGTGAGATTGAACAGGCCGCGAATGGTTTCCGGCCAACGGTCAACGTAGATTTGCATTTCAGTGGCGTAATCCGGGTACATGCGACTGCGCTCTTTGATCGCTTTCGAAAGCGGGTAACCGCCGTCGACTTCGCGAAACCATTCGAGGTCCAGCACTTCGTCGACAAGGAAATTTAGGCGTGCTCTGTCCTGTGAAATTTGATGCAGGAGATAGCGGGGATCCCAATCGACGATCACTTTTCCGAGGTCAAAGATGAATGCGTTTATCGCTTGGCAGTCGCTCATGTTTTAATGGTCGTCCTGTGATTTCTATTAGCCGGAGAGGAGAGACATCATGCGCTGATTTGCAAGGGATGGCTGCTCGTGATCAACGAAATGTCGTGCGTCCTCGGCGATTTCGACAATGGCATTTGAGAACTGGTCCTGGATATTATTCGACCATTTGGAATTAAGAATGGCAACGCTCTTACCCCAGAGGACATAGCACGTAAAGTCGATCGGTGGTGTATCAGGCACGCCGCCATCAATGGTCTTTTGGCGATGCACGGCGACGGCGCGGCACCAGTTACAGCCGCCTTCCAGATTTCCGGGCTTTATGAAATTGTTAATCCATGATTCAAGGTCCTGATCGAAGCGGCCGGATGAATGACTCCAGTGATCGAGGAAATGGCGGTAATATGGTATGCAGGCGTCTCAGTTGTGACCTGACAGTGCCGCCGACCAGTCCATCTGATTGAAGACTTGATACCAAAGCTCCTTATCGTGTCCGTTATCGAGCCAGCGTGTGCCAATCGAATGATGAGGGCAGTTAAAGAAGAACAGCCTGTCGATCCGGTCTCGATATCGCTGTGCGAGGAACTGCATGACAAAAGCGCCAAAAGTCGTGCCCGACGGAACCCGCGCGATCAATGTTCAACGCATCAAGGAGCTTGATAAGGTATCGGCATAATCGGAGACGTCCGGAACTTTCGAGGGCTTATCGCTTTCTCCGAAGCCGCGCAGGTCCGGCACAACAACATCGAAACTTTCCGCAAGTGACGGAATATTCTTCCGTCACGTGTACCAGAACTCCGGCCAGCCGTGTAACAAGACCAAGGTCCGGCCCGTCGCCATCCCGCACGTAGTGCATCCGCAGTCTCGAGAGCGTCACATGATTTTGTTTCCAGTCGGTCATCGATTGCGCCTATAGGTGGGTAGCGGTACAAAACATGTATTTGATACCCAAAGAGGTTGCGTCTGTGTCCGTCTTGTCGTTCGTCCAGCGCTGCGCTGCAATTGCGGTAATCGCGACTGTTGCGGTTGTCTCGGCGGCGATGGCCCAGGACGCGCAATTCTTCCGTATCGGGACCGGCGGTATTGGGGACACATACTATCCGATCGGCGGTATCATTGCGAACGCGATCAGTAATCCGCCGGGCTCGCGGCCTTGCGATCGCGGCGGTAGCTGTGGGGTGCCAGGGCTGGTCGTCATTGCCCAAACGTCGGATGGGTCGGTTGCTAACGTCGAAGCCATCACGTCCGGCGGAATCGATTCGGGTTTCGTACAGTCCGATGTTGCCTATTGGGCTTTTACCGGCACCGGAACTTTCGCAAAAAAGAAACCGGTTAACTCGTTGCGTGCTGTCGCTAATCTTTATCCTGAGAGCGTACATATTGTCGTGCGCTCGAAGACCGGGATCGAAAACCCGAATGGACTAAAAGGACGTCGTGTCTCGCTCGACGAGAAAGGATCTGGCGAATTGGTTAATGTCCGGCTGGTTCTGCGCGCATACGGGTTGAACGAACGGCGTGACATTATAGCCAGCTATCTCGGCAGTGAATCGGCGGCCTTGCGTCTCGCCGCCGGAAAGCTCGACGCGTTTATGACGGTCGCCGGGTATCCGGTGCCCGCCGTCAGCCTAGCGCTGGACAAGGCGGATGCTCACATTTTACCGCTCACCGGTAAACCCATCGAAAGGCTTCTGGCTTCCCAGAAGTTCTTCAGTCGCGACGAAATTCCGGCCGGGCTCTACGGTAATGCGCGGCCGATACCGACGGTCAGCGTGAATGCCTTGTGGGTCGTTCCTGAGAGTGCCGATGAGGAACTGATTTATCAAATTACCAAGGCGCTATGGAACGACAAGTCGCGCAAGCTGCTCGACGAGGGGCATGAAAAGGGGCGTCGCATCCAGCTTTCATCAGCATTGCAGGGCGTGAGCATCCCACTACATCCGGGCGCCTGGCGCTATTATAGAGAGGTTGATATCGTCGAATGACGGTTAGCCCGAAAGGGGCTGATGTGTGGAAGGTGACGCCACGCACATATCTCGAAAGCTGTCGCCCGGCTCGCCAGTGCTTCTTCAGGCGCCGGCGGCACCCGACATAGGAAACTTCGGATAGGCTTGCGCGACCTTTAAAATTTCGAGGTCGGCGACGCCGTTCGGGCAAGCGAAATTGCTCGGAAATACGGAGTCTTCAACCGTGACAACAGGCAAGACATCCGACACGGCATCCACGACTTCCTGTGGCAATCGCGTGTCTACATTCGCAGTTTCACCACCACTGACATCGATGCGCGGGTGATGGATAGCCTCCGGCAGGCTTAACTTGCAATCGACCATTAGCGATAGGTTCTGCATGACTGCGGGCATAATCCTGCGGCCACCGGAAGCGCCGAGTGCGAAGTCGAAACCGTCTTTGCGAAGTACAACGGCCGGGCACATGTTGCATAAGGGACGTTTTCCGCCGGCCATGGAGTTCGGTTGGTCGGGCCGCGTGTCGAACCACATGATGCCGTTATTCATGAGGATGCCTGTTGATGGAAACACGACCTTGCTGCCGAACGCACTCAACAAGGTCTGGGTCAACGTGACCATATTGCCATCACCATCGATCGTCGTGAGATGGGTGGTACAGGCTGGGTCACGGGCATCGTCCGCATCACCCATCGTTTCGAGGCGCCGTTCGTACGCGGCTTTCAATGCTGCGGCGAAGGCCCTGTAAGAATCAGGTGACGGTGAGCCATCACGTGCCGTGATGGCGCCATTGATACTGCCGAGCACGTCGAACATCGTGGGCCCGGCGGTCAACCCGGGCGCGGCAAAGACGGAAGCGCCATTGTATTCCATTTCCAACGGATCGCGTTCAAGAGCCTCAACGGCAGCAAGATCGTCGGCGGCGATCGGGCTGCCGCCAGCCGCGGCATCGGCCAAAAGTTTCTCCGCGAGAGCCCCCTCGTAAAAATCTTGAGCACCGGCTTCTGCCAGTCGCTTT
>CAXGSZ010000140.1:0-6388 GCA_964012455.1 uncultured Alphaproteobacteria bacterium | reverse complement strand
GCAGCACCCAGCTATCCATTACCTTCCCCGCGACCGGGTCAATGAAACGGTCCTCAGCTTCGAATTTGATCTTGCCAAGCTTGCCGCCAACCACGACGTCAAACTGAGCACGAATATCCTCGAGCGTTTCGTGCTTCTTGCCGTAAGGATCCTCGTAGACTGCGCTCTCAGCGAAATAAGACATGATGTCGTCGAGATTTTGGCGGTTGAAGGCGCCGACGAAGCGGCTCGAGAGATCATCGAGCTCCGCGCGACGGTCAGTCTGGTTCATGACAAGGCTCCTAAGGCAAACGATCCACAATTCAGCAAGAATTTGCTCATGCTACTTGTACGTCATTCCACAGCGCGATGCGAATACGGAATGACTGCAAATCTTACACTTCCCTGATATCATAGCCCAACCGGGGAAAGTGCACGGCAATCATCCCAACAGACGGATCCTCCCGGAGAAGAGTGAGTCGTTTGCGATCGATCTGTACCAAATTACCTTCTACTGAATCGCGCCCGTAGTCATCGGCGCGAACCCGGATAAAACTCCCAATGGCCGGATCCTCCGCGAAGGGATCAGAGGGAAGCAAGTCTGCCGGTAAGGATGCGTCGGCGGTGTCGAGCGCCTCTTGCGAGGTAATCTCCGTGATCGTCCCGTTCCCGAAGGCTGCAACCCGCGCCATCCATTCGCGGGTATGAACGCAATCGTCAAGCTCGAATGCGAGCCGGTCGGTGCGCGCCGTCATAAACCAAAGGGCGTGGTAGACGGCAAGATCCGCGATACTGACTTTCATCCCGGCAACCCAACTCCGGCCATCAGAAAGCAATTGTTCTATCCATCGCATCTGCAGACGAACCGCGGGAGCGCTACGCTGCGCGGCGCGTCGGACGGTCTCATCGCTCGGCTCCGGCAATCCCCGCATCCGCGAACGGTCGGCTCGCAAGTCCCACGGCAACACATCCAGATTGCTGCCCGAGACATAGAGCGACATGGGTCGGAAGAACTGTGATTCCGCCCAGTGTGCAATCATATTCGCCTCTGCGGTGAGGTCTTCGGGACAGAGCGTGGGCGCAGGAAATCGGCGCTCCAGTTCCATTAGGATCAAACGGGTATCGCAATAAATGTCAGCGCCAACCTGCAAAACTGGTGTGCGCCTGTACCCGCCAGTCAGCGGTGTTAGGCCCGGTTTCGGCGCCACCGGAGGAATTGTCACGCCGAGCCATGCCAACCCCTTATACCAGAGGGCGAGGCGTGCCTTCTCCGAATAATTCGAAAAGCCGTAATGGTGCAAGATTTAATCCATTTGGCCGACATATGATCACAGCTCGCCAAGAGGTTCCAATCCCGCTTCGCCGTCACTACCTCGCTTAACGTGCGGATTCTGCTAGGTTAGACAGGAGGTCGAGCGACACGACGTGCCATCGCGCAAGGAGAGAAGAAAATGCCGAAAAGATTTACTATTGATGAAGTTCACGCACTGGCGAAATCGATTCTGGTGAAACACGGCTGCAGCGACGGACACGCGGACGCAGTCGCCGACACAGTCGCGAGCGCCGAGCGAGATCATGCGCATTCGCACGGCCTCTTCCGCATACCAGGCTACGTCGACGCACTAAAAAGTGGTAACGTCGACGGCAACGCCGTACCGGAAATCAAGGAGCTGACCCCTGCCATCGTGCAGGTGGATGGCAAGAACTGTTTCGCGCCACTGGCGTTGAACGCAGGCAAGGACACCTTGGTCGCGGTCACCAAGAATATCGGCATTGCCGCCATGCCACTGATCCGAGTGCATCATTTCGCGGCGCTGTGGAAGGAGACCGAGATGTTCGCGGAAGAGGGCCTCATCGCGATGGCCTTTACGGCTTACATGCCGACGGTTGCGCCTGCGGGTGGCTCCAAGCCACTTTACGGCACCAATCCGATGTCTTTCGCCTGGCCGCGAGAAAACGCCCTACCAATGGTCTTCGACCAAGCTTCCGCCGCAATGGCCAAGGGTGAGGTTATGCTGGCGGATCGCGATGGCCATCCGCTGCCGGATGGTGTCGGCATTACGTCCGATGGCAAGCCCACCAACGATCCAAGCAAAGTTCTGGACGGCGGCTGTATCTTGCCATTCGGCGGCTACAAGGGTGCATCTATCGCGCTCATGATCGAACTGCTGGTCGGCCCGCTGATCGGCGAGACAACGAGCCCCGAGACACACCGCCGTTACGGCAGCGTCAGTGGTCCACCGCAGGGCGGCGAACTCGTGATCGCCATAGATCCGTCGAAATTCGGCGCCGCATCGACTTGGGCCGGTGACGCGGAGGCTCTGTTCGATGATCTCCATGCGATTGATGGTGCTCGCCTACCCGGTGCGCGGCGACAATCCCACAGAGAAGGCGCACTCGAAGGCGGTGTGGACATAAATGACGGCTTGATGGAGACGCTGGAGGCACTAGCGGCATAGTAAGTTGCAATAGGGATCAGGACGGGAGCTTTAATCCGCGCTGCGCAATTGATCCATCAACCCCTCGGCGCTCGCCGCCGACGATGCGTCTACCTTTACGCCGGCGAAGGCGAGCCCGCGGGCCGTCCACGAATTACAGGTATTGCCCAAATGGAACCGTCCGGTAGCTGAATAGAAAAGGCTGTCAGAATTGAGCCCCGGCGCGACAATCGCCGACCTGTCGGCACCGCGGCGCTCGAAGCTCGAACCAATATATTGGACAAGACGCGCGAAACCCTTCGAAGTGACGGAAACCTGAACGATTTCGGCGGACGGATAACGTTCCGCCGGGGTGTTCCTCAAAGGGACAACATGCATTACGGCCGCAGTCGGTAGAATTGCCGCACGCAAAGCAACGGCCAAGGTCTCCTGGTCCGCCGGAAAGAACTCTGCGTCTCCCCAGCTGAACTCCAGGTACCGGGCACGAGGGAAGTCGGCGATTTCTGGTATCTGGCCTGACGGGAGGTCACTGCGCACCAAGACCAAAGCCGTGTGAAACCCATTAGAGACAACGTGTACGGTTCGCTCAGGCGAACCGGTCGGCGGCAATTCGATCTCCCTTGGCGGCGGCAATTCGTGCGTGCCGTAACATCCGGCCAACAGGAGGATTAAGGCCGCCCATCCTCGCCACCATCGATCGCTCCTGCGCGGCGGAAACCATTGTGAGATTTGATATGGCAAAGCCATTCGGTATAGCCGGAATTCACGTAATGGCCGCTGCCTGCTTGAGCGACGCGATCATGGCGAGTCTCTGAAGATACCCCCGGGTTCCCTCTTCGGATGCGAGCGCCTGATGCAATCGAGAACGGAAATCTGCCTGATATTCCTCACTGGTGGCTTCCAAATCCCGTTTATTTTGGATTGTCTGCTTTTGCACAGCGTCCAGTGTCACCGTTCGCCGCTGGCGGTCGTATAGGTCGAGGTCATTGATGTCCGCATTCGAGTTCCACACCTCGGCAAGCAATCCGGTCAGGTTGATCGCGTCGTGAATGCCGCCATTCATTCCCATGCCGCCAAGCGGATTATTGATATGAGCTGCGTCACCGACCAGGAATGCGCGCCCCTTCCGGAATGTCTTGGCCACCCGCTGATGCACGCGATAGAATGTACGATGGCGGATGGTGGCGTCACCCGCGCCCGCCAGCACGCCGTCAAGGCAGCGACGTCCATACGCCTCATCGAGTGCCGCCTCATCCGTCATGTCCGGGGGAATGGGCAACATGACGCGCCAAAGGCCGGGTATCTTGAGGAAGAAATGCCATTGCTCGGGGTCAGCTACATAGCTGACCATATCCAGGTCAGGGATGTGCTCCGAGAAATCAAACGGCGTGCTGAGCACCAGAAAGCGGTCCGGCCAAGTGAAGCCCTCGAATTCGATATTCAGGGCAGCCCTGATATTGCTACTCGCGCCGTCGGCACCAATCAGAAACTGCCCCTTCCGGCGGATCCTCTCCCCATCATTTTCTGCGATTACAGTAACGCCATCCTGATCCTGTTCGCAGCCTTCTATTGAATGCCCGTACAAGAGCTCGAAGTTCGGATTGTCTTTCAGGAGGACGAACAAAACCCGCGTGAGGTGCCATTGCTCGCACTGCAGACGGTAGGGGTGGCGGGTAAGGTCAGCAATACCATCGAAATCAAACCGCGCCAGAATGCCCTCGCTCTTGCTGCGATACTGCAAGTATCGCGCCCGGAGCCCTCGGCTCTCGAGTCCCTCAATCGCACCGAGTTCTTCCAGCATATCCAGGGTCGGGGGATGAAACGTCGATGCCCGGGATTCCGTGCTGAGATTGTCACCGCTCTCAAACACGGTCACCGGAACGCCGCTTCCAAGCAGTCGCGCCGCCGCCGTCATCCCGACCGGCCCGGCACCCGCTATGAATACGCGCTCTTCAGCCACCGCCACATTGTTCTCCCTGCTCTAAAATGTACGACCTATTGTTAGGTCTGCGTCGCACCGTTACAGGCAATCATCTGACCGGACACGAAACCACCTTCCTCCGAGACGAGGAAACCGCAGAGCCCGGCGATATGGCTTGGTTTGCCAAGATGACCAAGGGGTATCAGCTTTTCCTGTTCGCGGATATGCGCCCCCATGGCCTCATCTCGGTAATCCCCCTCAATCGGACCCGGGGATATCGCGTTGACGGTGATACCGCGCGAACCAAACTCCTTCGCCATCGACTTGGTGATACCCCAAAGGCCATGCTTCGCGGCAGAGACAGGGCAGCGGCCGTTGTAGCCATGCATAGCGTTCATACCGGTGATGTTGATGACCCGTCCCCAACCGCGATCGACCATGCCCGGCACAAACGCTTGGCCAGTGTAAAATGCCGAATGCATATCGACGGAGATGACGTTGTGCCAGAATTTTTCATCCATCTCGAGGAACGGCTTGTGCGGACGGATGGCCGCGTTATTCACAATGATGTCGACCGCGCCGAATTCTGCGAGCGCCTTTCCCGCCATCTCCTTTACCGCCGCGCTGTCGCCAACATTTCCCATCGCGACAATCGCACCAACGCCCAGACTTCGCGCCTCGTTGGCCACCTTTTCCGCGCTATCCGGATCGCTCAAACCATTGACGACAACATTGGCGCCGCGTCCGGCGAACTCGAGCACGATGGCCCGGCCGATGTTGTGGCCGGAACCGGAGACAAAGGCGGTCTTTCCGTCAAGGGTCATGGGATAGGTCCTCAGATTTTTCTAAAGCGATCGATGGGAAAGGTAGCACTCACGGCAATTTGGAACAGTTCTTTAGATGAGATCAGATATCAGAGGAGGTGATCATCAACACGAAAATCGATCCGGGCTGGCAGCATTTTGCAAAGTACACCTTTTCGCCGGGCGTGGTGAGAGATGGCTGGCTGTATATTTCCGGCAGCACCGCGAGCGGAGAGGACGGCGCCATCGTCCATCCAGACGACATTGCCGGGCAAACCGACTACATACTGGCGCGCATGGGCGAGGTCCTGGAAGCTGCCGGCTGCACCTATGCCGATGTAGTGATGACGACGGACTACATCACAACCACGGACGGCTACCGCAAGACCGGCGCCGTGCGAAAGAAATATTTCAAGGAACCTTATCCGGCGTCGACCGGCGTCATCGTGGCAGCATTGCTGCGTCCCGGCGCGCTGATTGAAATCGACGCGGTCGCGAAAGTACCAGAAAAATGAGCGGACGCCCGAAACTCCACACAAGCCTCTGCGATATGCTCGAGATCGATTACCCAATCATGCTCGCCGGCATGGGCTCGATGGGCAAGGCGACACCGCCGGCACTCGTTGCCGCCGTGTCGAACTCGGGCGGCATGGGGGTCATCGGCGGGGCCGGACTCGAACCGGAGACAATCCGCCAAAAAATCCGCGAGACGCGCAAGCTGACGGATAAGCCGATCGGTGTCGACTTGTTACTGCCGGTCAATCTCGACACCAATGCAGAACCGACCCGCACGACGCTGCGTCAACAGATCGAGCGTGACTATCCGAAGCACTACGCCTTCATGCGGGAGCAGCTGGAAAAACACGGGATCGCAGAAGTTCAAGTCGCGAGCGAAACCGTCGTCTCCGTCGACCAAACCCGCGCGCAAGTCGAGGTCGTTCTGGAGGAGGATGTACAGGTTTTTGCCGCCGGCCTTGGCGACCCGAGCTGGATCGTTCCCATGGCCCACGAGAAAGGCATGACGGTTGTTGGCCTGGTCGGCTCGCCGCGGAATGCCGAACGCCAGGTTGCAGCGGGCTGTGACATTGTGGTTGCACAAGGCTACGAAGCCGGTGGCCATACGGGTAAGATCGCCAACTTCCCGCTTATCCCACAGGTCGTCGACGCCGTCTCCCCGGTCCCAGTCGTCGCCGCGGGGGGCATGGCGGACGGCCGTGGGATCACCGCCGCCCTGTCGCTTGGTGCCA
>CAXGSZ010000139.1:0-6389 GCA_964012455.1 uncultured Alphaproteobacteria bacterium | reverse complement strand
CTCCGATTGGAGCTTTTGAATAGCTTTCGTCAGCGCCGGTTGCGACGCGAGGTGCTGACTGTCCTAGCTCAAATCTCATCGGCGCCGGCTCCCTGTTTTGGTCAGGCCCTGAATGCGGTGATCGCCCTCTCGTCGAAGGTGAGGCCAAGGCCGGGTTTCTCAGGCAGGATCATTTTACCGTCGACGAGCGCTGGGGTTTCCTCATAAAGGCAAAGCATCCATGGCATGTACTCGACAGTAAGGCCGTTCGGACATGCGGCAACAGCGTGTACCAGAATTTCCGGCATGACATGGCTGACGATCGGAAGGTTGAATGCTTCGGCCATGCCGGCGATTTTCATCCACTGTGAAAATCCACCCGCCCTGACGATGTCAACCATCACGATGTCGACCGACCGCGCTTCAATCATTTGGCGGAAGGGTGCGATTCCCCATAAGTATTCGCCGCCGGCAATCGGCGTGTTCAGGGCTGCGGTGACGCGTGCCAGTCCGGCGTAGTCGTCTGCGGTCGTCACATCTTCGAGCCAAAACAGACCGATATCCTCTACACGACTGCCAATGTCGATGGCTTGTTCCGGGCGCCATCGTTGATTGATGTCACACATTAGTTTGACGTCGGGACCGATAGCTTCTCGGACGACCCGAACGCGCCGGATCTCGTCTTCTTGTGTCGGATTACCGGGAAGCGCCATCTGCGTCTTCATCTCGCGGAAGCCTTTGTCGACTAATATTCTCGCTGCCGTCTGCGCCTGATCGTCCGTGAGGCCACGTCGCAGCGCGCCCGACGCATAGGCCGGAACTTGATCGCGATGGCCTCCAAGCAAGCGCCACAGAGGTTGGTCCAAGGTTTTTCCCTTTATATCCCAAAGTGCGACGTCGATCGCCGACAGCGCTAAGGTGAAAATACCACCGGGCCCACACGCATCTCCGGCAGCCTCGCGTAATTTGGCGACGATGTGTTCAATCCTGAGGGGATCTTCGCCAATCGTAAGTTCCGACAATTCTTCCACGGCAACCTTTAGGCTGCCCGTCATCGTGCCACCGTAAAATGTGACACCAAGACCTTCGAGGCCGGCATCCGTGCGAAGGCGCAGGATGACAACCGGACGTTTGCGGCCAGCTTCTTCCGGCATGTTTGCAAGCGGATCATCTTCCGGAATATTTAGTGCGGTAACCTCGTAGCCGGAAATTTTCACGGCGCGTTCTCCCGATCGGTATATTTCCGTCCCCAGATAACATATGGGTTTGACGGATGATTGGTATCGCATGCATCGCTTGAAGGTCGGATGATTTTCGATAGCTATGTGTCTAGACAGTCATGGTCAGGTTCCGGGGGTAGAGAAATGAAGATCGAAGGTAAGGTTGCGGTGATTACCGGTGCCGCAAGCGGTATCGGCCGCGCAATGGCACGTAAGTTCAAGGCGGAAGGCGCGGCCGGCATCGCTGTCGCCGACCTCCAGGAAGAGGCGTTGGTCGCCGTTGCCGAAGAGATCGGTGGATTGCCGATTGTGACGGACGTATCGCGCGAAGGTGATATTCAGACACTTGTCGAACGGACGGAAACGGAGATCGGGCCGATCGACATATTCTGCTCGAATGCCGGTATTGCCTGGCTTGGGGCTGAGGATGTGCCGGATGCCGACTGGCAGAAGAACTGGGATATTCATGTTATGGCGCATGTCTATGCGGCTCGGGCGGTCGCGCCCAAAATGGCGGCGCGAGGCGATGGTTATCTCGTCAATACCGCCTCGGCAGCGGGACTTCTCTCCCACGTAAACTCAGCCACCTACGCTGTCACTAAACATGCAGCGGTCGCGTTAGCGGAATGGTTGTCGATTGAATATGGGACACGCGGCGTCAAGGTTTCGGTATTGGCGCCCCAGGCTGTACGCACGGCGATGACCCAGGGGCGCGAGGGCGGCGTCGCGTCACTCGACGGCATGATCGAGGCAGAAGAGCTGGCAGATTGCGTGGTGGAAACCATGTACCGCGAGGAATTCCTGATCCTGCCGCACCCAGTCGTGCTGGATTATCTCCAGCGAAAGATAGGCGACTACGACCGCTGGCTCGGTGGTATGCGGAAGCTGAAGGAACGCTATCGCGACAGCGACGGGGTATAGCCAGTTGACAGTTTAGAATACCTAATTTGAATTCGAAGAGAACTCGGTCGCATTCATACCTGGGTTGGGCCATCTTCTGGGGGACAGAACGCGCGCCTGAGGGCCGCAAACCAATTATCGAGGAAATTGAAAAATGATCCGACCAGAAACTGTTTCCCCAGACGGGGTGTCGTTGCCGAGCGTGAGTGGCGCGCTCAGCTTTATCGTACCGCAGGAAACCAAGCCAATCTTTCACAGCTCAGCGTTGACCGGGGGTGACCCCAAGGTTTTCTTCGAGATGGAAGAGCGTGTCGTTGCCGTGGCCGACATGCGGCCGATCGCCGACAAACTCTCGATCGACGAGCAGGGATTCGAGCTCTTGGTGCAGCCGACGGCGGTTAAAGATCTTTATGACGTTAAGGCTGTAGAAGGTGACTACTATTCAGAGATCAAGGCGATGCTGCGTGAACGCTTCGGTGCCAGCCAAGTCGCAATTTTTGATGCGACGCGGCGTTCCGACGGCGGAAGCGGTGCGGCAAATCCTGACGGTTTGCGGGGACCCGCGACCCGGGTTCACGTCGACTACACGGTCAAGAGCGGTCCGCAACGTTCAAAAGAGGTTCTCGGCGACGCGGAATATGATCGTCTTGTCGCGGCAGGTGCCCATATCCTGCAGATCAATGTGTGGCGGCCAATAAATGGACCGGTTAAGCGCTCACCCTTGGCGTTGGCAGACGCCTCCAGCATTGCGAGGGATGAGCTGGTCGCAACCGATCAGATTTTTCCCGACCGCGTCGGAGAGATCTATCAGTTGGCACACGGCACGGGGCAACGGTGGTACTACGCGTCTGAAATGGCACGTGACGAAGTACTGCTCATAAAGGGATGGGACAGCGTGGATGACGAGCGCGCTCATTTCACGCCGCACGGTGCGTTTGATCTGCCGAATTCCGCCGGCGCGCCTCCCCGCGAGAGTATTGAGATCCGCACCTTCGTCGTGATCGAATAGGGCAGTCCAACTTACCGGAAGCCGATCGATCCAAAAGCTCAGGTCTTTTGAATGCCAGAGCTTGACCCTGCGCGGCCAAACCGGGCAAATTCCCGATAACACGGCGAGCCAAACCGGCATTCGGTTCGGTCCGGAACGTGCGAATTGGGGATTTCTGGGGAGGAAGTAATGGTTCAAAAATACAACACGCTCATTCTGGGTGCGTCTTACGGGTCGTTGCTCGCCATCAAGCTGATGCTGGCGGGCCATTCCGTACGTTTGGTTTGCCTGCCGGAAGAAGCGGAGCTGTTCAATCGCGACGGCGCAATCGTCCGTATGCCCGTAAAGGGACGCAATGGGCTGGTCGAGATCAATTCGAATGATTGCGAAGGATCGCTATCCGCGGGTGGCGCCGAGGACGCGGATCCGAGTGTCTATGACTTGGTCGTGTTGGCCATGCAGGAACCGCAATATCGCTCGCCTGGCGTGCGGGAGCTCCTCGACCGTTTAGGAAAATCTGGCAAACCTTGCATGTCCATCATGAACATGCCGCCGTTGCCGTATTTGGGGCGCATTCCCGGCCTCGATACGTCAAAATTGACGCATTGCTTTACGGATCCCAGTGTTTGGGAGAACGTCGAATCGAAGAATATTACCCTTTGTAGCCCTGATCCGCAGGCCTTCAGGCCACCGGAAGAGCCGCTTAATGTGTTGCAAGTGAGTCTGCCGACTAACTTCAAGGCTGCGCGGTTCGAATCCGATGATGCGACCGCTATTCTTCGGAAAATGCAGGCTGATATCGAGGCGATCCGGTACCCGGTCGACGGTGGTGAGACAGAGTTACCGGTCAAGCTGAAGGTCCACGATTCCGTGTTTGTGCCGCTAGCGAAGTGGGCAATGCTGCTGACCGGGAACTATCGCTGTGTGCAGCAGGACGATATGCGCTCGATCCGGGATTCTGTGCATACTGATATGGATGCCTCACGCCGTGTCTACGATTTCGTCAAACAGGTTTGTGAAGCGATGGGCGCGGATATGAGCGACCTCGTCCCGTTCGAGAAATATGCTAATGCCGCAAATGGTCTGGCGAAACCGTCTTCCGCCGCGCGGGCACTCCTTGCTGGCGCATCGAACATAGAACGGGCGGATTGTCTGGTGAAGACGATCGCCGCGGAGAATAGCATGCAGCTCGATGCGGTCGATCAGACCGTCGCCATGGTCGATTCCTGGCTGGAGAAGAACCGCGCGAAAGCCGGCTGACGTCGAAGGATCAGCTGGCGGCCTTCAAGACTTCCATCTCATCGGCCTTGAAACTGACGACGATGCCGGAGCCTGTCTCGAAGACGGGCCGCTTGATCAGTGCCGGTTGTTCACGCATGAGTGCGGCGGCTTTCGCCTTGTCGAGACCGTCTTTGTCCGTTTCGGGAAGCTTCCGCCATGTCGTGCCGCGCCGGTTTAGCAATGTCTCCCAACCAACTTCGTTGATCCATGTGCGAAGCTGTTCGTCGGAAAACCCGTCGGCGCGGAGGTCCTTGTATTCGTGAGCAATACCTTCCGCCGCCAGCCACTTCAGCGCTTTGCGGCACGTGTCGCAGTTCTTGAGGCCGTAAATCGTGATCATGTGGACTGGCTCCGTCGACCGGTGATGCTAAACTGCTTGCCGGCGAACCGACCCCTCCTAACTTAGCGATTACACCGCCGACGTCCATCGGCCGAGCAACGTGAAGAGGTACTTTGATATGACCGCGGGATTCATAGGCACTGGAAATATGGGTCTGCCTCTGGCAACGCATATCCTCGACCATGAAAAGAGCATGTCGGTCTATGATATCGACACGTCGGCGACACAAACGCTTGCGCAGAAACAGGCGCATATCGCAGCGTCGCCCGTAGAAGTAGCATCACAAGCTGAAACGGTATTCGCATGTCTGCCCAGCGTTGATAGTTTTCGAGCGGTAGGGGCCGGTCCGGACGGTGTGATCCACGGTACCGCGATCAAGACCTTCGTCAATCTGGGAACGATGGGTACGGAATCGGTAGACGAGATCGAGCAAGTGCTTGGCGCGAGAGGTATCGATGTTTTCGACTGTCCGATCACAGGGGGAACACAACGTGCCTGGGATAAAACGATCACGGCGATTGCTTCCGGGCCGCAGGCGGTTTTCGAGCGTGTAAAACCTCTGATCGAGGCTTTTGCAGCTGAAGTTTTCTATATCGGAAACCGGGTGGGTCAGGCGCAAGTGGTGAAAATGATCAATAACATGATGTCTCTGACCAACCTCGCAAGTTGCCTTGAGGGCATGGTGTTGGGCGCCAAGGCTGGGATCGATGTTGAGAAAATGCTCGCCGTCATCAATAGTGGTTCGGGGCAAAATAGCGCCAGTCTGACGAAGGTTCCGCGCCACGTCATGAACCGAAAGTTCGACCTTGGCGGTCCGATGTATATTTCGCAAAAGGACGTTATTTTATGGCGCGACGAGGTAGAGCGTCTGGGCGTGACGCAATGGGTCGGCAATACGGTGCATCATCTCCTCATGCAGGCCTGCGCCATGGGGTATGGCCCAGGTGATATGACCGAATTGGCGAAAGTTATTGAGCAGATGTCAGACGTGGAAATTCCGAAGACCCGGGAATAGTAGTTAAAGGGAATCGTGTTTTCGGCACGCGTCAGGTCTCTGCGTCTCGTCGCATACGCATGGAGTAGCTGAAACTCTCTCCTGGATGCAGGCTCACCGTAATTTCAAAGGCACGGTCGTCGCTTCCCATGTACCAGCGCCGCACGAGAAGGCCGGGGCTACCAGATCGCACGCCCAGCTTCTGCGCAATATCTCCCGGGAAACTGACCGCCGTAATATCTTGATGAATCTCAATCGCCCGCTTGTCGTAACGATCCTCTATAAGGTTTGCGATCAGTACATTGCCTCGGCCAAGCTGGTCTTTGATCCCGGAAAATTCCGATAAGACGAAAATTTCTGTCCAGCATACCGGTAGACCCGACGGATTATCGACTGGCATTCTAAGCCCTTCGATCTTCAAGAATTTCTCACCTTCGGCACAGCGGATTCGTTCAGCCAGTCCAGTGTCAGCTTTGACCTTGGTCATTGCCATTTCCTTGAGCAGCGATTGTACGCCGTACTGCAGAACTTCCTCGACCGAATTCCGGCTCTGTAAAAAATGGTGGACAGGCTCTTCCGTGAGAACACGTGTGCCGACGCCTTGTCGGCGGAGAACCAAACCTTGCGATTGGAGCTGGCGGATCGCCTCCCGCACAGTGAACCGGCTGAGGCCGTATTTCGCGGTTA
>CAXGSZ010000138.1:0-6404 GCA_964012455.1 uncultured Alphaproteobacteria bacterium | reverse complement strand
GGCGGCTTTGGCAGGGTTGGAGGTTCCGGTTCTTGAACCAGCCGCACGCGCCAAGATCGACAAACATCTCCCGCCATATGGTACGTCGCAGAATCCGGTCGACGGTACGGCACAGGCGGTACGGCGCGTTGGCTATTCCCGTATCAACCGGATGGTGATGGATGCGGCGAACGTGGATGCAGTCATCGGTATTTGTTCGGCGCGGCACAGCTCGACGTTCATCCGGGAACGCGACGATCTGATCGAATTGAAGAAGAATGCCGATAAGCCGGTGGTGCTATGTTCCTATACGCTGCCGCGCGAAGGTTCGGTCGAGATCGTCAATCGCTGCGGTTTGCCGCTCTATACGAATATGCGGAACTGCGCCCGCGCGCTTCGTGAGATGGCGGATTACCGCGCACTTCGCGAACGGTTCCTAAAGCGACCCAACATCTCGACGAAAGTATCACGCGACGAAACCACCGCCGAGCGCCTCACCGCTGCCGGGAAAACACTCTGCGAGTACGAAGCGAGGCCGGTGCTTGCCGCTTATGGCGTGGCGGAAGCGGGGGAAAGGCTGGCCATTAGTGGTGATCAGGCGGCTGAAATCGCCGAAGCCATTGGCGGAAAACTGGCGTTGAAAGTTCAGTCTCCGGACATCCTGCACAAGACGGAAGCCGGCGCGGTCGCGCTCAATTTGCTGGGGGCAACGGAAGCGCGAAAGGCGTTTGAGTATCTCACAGCGAATGCGCGTGCCTACAATCCGGGTGCGGATATTCGGGGTATTCTGCTCCAACCCATGGCGGCAGAGGGCCAGGAGGTCATTCTCGGTATAAACCGCGACGATGCGTTTGGGCCAATGCTCATGGTCGGTACGGGTGGTGTGCATGTCGATGTCATGAAGGATGTCGCATTTGCGCCCGTGCCGTTGACCGAGGATGACGCACGCGTTCTCCTGGATCAGCTGAGGGGACGCAGGCTGCTGGACGGTGTGCGCGGCGAACCGGCAGCCGACGTCGATGCGCTGGTACGCCTGATGGTCGACCTCGGCCGATTTGCGGTCGACTTTGCCGATGAAGTGCAGGAAGTCGACCTTAACCCGGTGCTCGTGCATCCGGAAGGCGGCGGCGTAACAGTTGTTGATGCCTTGATCGTTAAAAAAGAAGAATGAGGTGCCCGCCGCAGGGCTTCAAAGCAAAGGGATGGAGTGTATGAGCGACGCACCACCCTACAACACCGACAACCCGGTCGGCGGAACCAGCCGCACCGTGGCAGAGGGCTTCGACATTAGCATTTTCGTAGGCGACGTCGCCATGGTCTCCGTCGTGAAAGCGAGACCCGACACCAAAGGCTCAATCCACAATCACCTGGAGAAGCATTGGGGCGTATTGCTGAACGGTAGTGCGATCTGGATCCAGGACGGCGTAGAGCATGAGGTAAGGCGGACGATTCTTGGCGCACGCCGGGTAGTATCAAACACGGATTGATCGTTGGACCTGAAGGGTGCACCGTGCTGGATATCTTCGCTCCGCCGCGTGGGGAGGACACAAAAGCCGGCGGCGGATTTGGCGTTTGAAACTTGTTTTAGCCCAGCGTCGGGTCGTCGCTGACGCGAACGAGACGCTTGCCGACGTTGTCGCCTTGCATCATGCCGATAAAGGCGGCCGGCGCAGTGTCGATGCCTTTGACGATATCCTCTTCGTAGACCACATCGCCGGCTTTCATAAGTGCCGCCATGCGCGTCAGGAAGTCGTCGAATATGTCCATATTGTCGCGCACACTGAAACCGGTAATTGTAGCGTGCTTGCTGAGAATGTTTGGGAAATTCCGCAAGCCGAACTGCTCGCCGTTGCTCCGCACGTCGTACTGGCTAATTTGTCCGCAGATCGCGAGCCGTGCACCTTCGTTAAGGCGCGCTAGGACGGCGTCCAGGGTTTCTCCTCCGACATTGTCGAAATAGACGTCGATACCGTCCGGACAGTGCACGTCGAGCGCGGCTCCAATTTCCGTTTTCTTATAGTTGAAGGCGTCGTCAAAGCGGAGCGTGTCCTTGATATGCGCGACTTTTGCGTCGCTTCCGGCACTGCCGACGACGCGCGCTCCGGCGAGGCGCCCAAGTTGCCCCGCAACGCTGCCGACGGCGCCGCTTGCCGCCGATATGAACACGGTCTCGCTAGGTTGTGGCTTGCCGTACTTCGTCATGCCGGCATAGGCGGTGAGCCCCGGCATGCCAAGAACCGATATTCCGTGTGAGATCGGCCCATGTGCTGGATCGATCTTCCAAAGGGCAGTGTCGGCCGGATGGCAGGTATAAAGTTCCCAGGCGAGGAAACCCCAGACGTAGTCGCCATCGTAAAAACCCTCGCGCCGCGACTTAACGACCTGTCCGACAACGCGCGCCGGCAACGGGGCGTTGAGGGCGAAGGGGCCGCGCCTATAACCGCTCTCCCCCATCTGACCGCGCATGTAAGGGTCGCACGAGAGATAAATGTTTCGGATGAGGACTTCGCCCTCCCGTGGCTCGGGCACAGGTCCGTCCCGAAAGTCGAAGCAATCGGGTGTTACGGAGCCGTCCGGCCTCTTGACGAAGAGAACTTGGCGATTATCCATTTTTTTCTCCACAATAGCGACGGCGTGGTCGCATGGCGCGTCCGGGCCGACACAATGAAACAATAGGCCGCAATCCGAGGGAGGCACCCAATATGTCCGGAATTGAATATTTTTATTCCGCCCATTCCACCTTCGCCTATCTCGGTTCGCGCCGGTTCATGGGTATCGCGGCAGCCTCCGGGCGGAAGATCGTTCACAAGCCCTATTATCTCAACCGTGCAATCGTGGGAGTTGGGTCCGTCCCGACTCGGGAGCGGCCACAGAATCATCGAGCCTATTATTTTCGGCGCCAGATCGACCGTTGGGCGGAGCATCGCGAGGCGCCTGTGATGGAGGGTTATCCGACCGAACACTGGGCGAATATGACGCTCGCAAATTGTATGCTGATCGCTGCGGCGCGTGCAGATGCGGACGCTAATTCACTTGCCCATTTAATGCTGCAGGGGCATTGGCGGGACAACGCCGATCTTTCAGATAGGGACACGTTGGTTGCTTTGGCGTGGGGTGTCGATGTCGACCCTGATCCACTGCTTACGGCGGCGGAGACGCCCGAAATCAATGCTGTCTACGAAGCCAATACCGACGAGGCGATCGAGCGTTCCGTCTTAGGGTCACCGACCTACTTCGTTGATGGTGACATGTTCTACGGACAGGGTCACCTTGAACTGGTGGAACGGGCGCTTCAGCGGCCCTACAAGCCGTCGAATTTCGATTGATCGGAGCAGAGAAGCGATGAAGCTTGCCGTTGAATTCCCCAGCATCTCCTACCGCGAGGGCCATGCTGCCGTCGCGAAAATGTCAAAGGGGATCGAGGATATCGGCTATGATCAGCTCGATGTCTACGACCACGTGGTGATGGGCTACGATATCGAGGGTCGAACGAAATCGTATTATCCGGCCCAGATGCCGATCATCGAAGCGTTTATGATGCTTTCCTATGCGGCCGCCGTGACTGAAAGGATCGGGCTTGGGACGGAAGTGCTGGTCCTGCCGCAGCGTCAGCCGGCACTCGTAGCCAAGCAGGTCAGTTCGCTCGATACTTTGTCGAATGGGAGGGTGCGTCTCGGTATCGGCGTCGGCTGGCAGGAATCGGAATACGAGGCGCTCGGTGAGAACTTCAAGGACCGTGGGCGGCGCATGGACGAGGCCATCGACTTGCTGCGGACCTACTGGCGCGATGAGAGGATCGACTTCGAGAGCAAGCATTATCCTACCGAGGCAATGGCAATGGAACCTAAACCGCCTCAAAGCGGCGCGTTGCCGATCTGGATTGGCGGTAACACGCCTCCGGCGTTCCGGCGGGTCGGCCGATATGGCGATGGCTGGCTCGCGAGCCAAGTCAGCGACGCGGATTTCGCCAAGCGGGCCATGGACGTAATTCAGGCGGCGGCGGTGGCCGCAGGCAGGGATCCCAACGCGATCGGCTGGCAAAGCATGATCGCACCGCCACCGCGCGCGGGTGATACTGCAGGCAAAAACTTCTACGCGGAGCCGGACCGGGTCGCCACCCGCGTCATCGAGTTGAAAGAAATGGGCTTCGATGGCGTCGCTGTGAATGCAACGGCGATATTTCAGGCAGGCGCGCGCAGCGTTGATGCGATGCTCGACGCATTACAGGCCATTCATGACAGGTTGCGGAAGGAGGTGGGCTAAGATGGAAGTCGTTCGATTGGCGAATGCGTTAGGCGCGGAGATACGCGGCCTGGATATTACGCAGCGTTTGTTCGAGGAGGAGATCGACGCAATCCGCCGCGCGTGGCACGAACACCATGTGGTCATTTTTCGCGGCGTCGACTGGTCACCGGACCTACAGCTTGTCTTTGCTGGAAGATTTGGCGAACTAGACGATCATGCGGCGACCCCGAACGATTCCCTGGAAGGCTACCCTGAGTTGCTCGAAGTCTCGACGATTCCGAACGGCAACAAGCCGTCGCCGACCCGCACGGCAGGCCGGGACTGGCACTCGGACTATGCCTATACGAGCTATCCAGCTGCGGCCTCGCTTCTCTATTGTATGGAGAAGCCGGATGTCGGCGGTGATACGATGTTTTGCAATATGGCGCGGGCATATGATGACCTCTCGGACAAGATGAAAGGCATCGCGGGCGAACTTCACTCTGTCTACGATTTCAATATGGTTTCAGGTTCCAAGGAGCGCACCAACGACAACATGGTTGAACTAAACCGGCTCAACCCTCCTGTCGCGCATCCAACCGTGCGCGTGCACAATGAGAGTGGTCTTAAGGCGCTGTACGTCAGCGAGCGGACCTCGCATTTCGACGGTATGACGTCCGCCGAGAGTGCACCGCTAATTCGATATTTTTGCGATCACTCAACGCGGCCGGAAAATGTCTTTCGCCATCAATGGCGGGTTGGAGACGTTGTTTGCTGGGACAACCGGACGACGATGCATCTCGCCCTTGGCGACTTCGACCCATCGGAACGTCGTCGCATGCTGCGGGCAACAGTACGTGGGCCAAAATCTGGCTATTTGACGAAAGAGGCTGCCTGAAGGTCACTCGACCAGCGGGGCCACCTCCTTCATGAAGTGCTCCATGTTCTCCACGGTCTGGGAGAGCGGTGGCGAGCGGAAATCGAAGATTGTCTCCTGTACACCCATTGCCTTATAAGCACGCAAATCTTCCGCAATTCGCTCCGGTGTTCCAGTAAAGAGCAGGCGGTCGTGCCCGTCCGGTGTCAAGCCCGGATCGTATGAGGGCGCTTTGAAGGATATGGCGATATCGTTGAAATCACGCCCTTCGCCCTCGACCATTCTCTTCAACTCGTCCATCAAGCCTTGGAATTCTTCAGGCGGCAGGGGCGATGCGGATGTCGCGCCGACGGGATGCCATCCATTGCCAAGCTTGGCGACGCGACGCAGTGCCGGCTTGCTGTGCCCGCCGATCCAGATGGGCGGGTGCGGCTTTTGCACCGGATGCGGGACGCAACGCAGTTCCTTGAAGGAATAAAATTCACCGTCGAAGGAGACAGGGTCTTCGGTCCAGCACTTCTTAAATATCTCGATGTATTCATTGCTGGAGGCACCCCGCTTGTCGAAATCCGGTGCGCCGAGTGCTTCAAATTCCTCGCGCATCCAGCCGACACCGACACCTACTGTGACACGTCCCTTGGAGAGGACGTCGATGGTGGCGAGTACCTTCGCTGTCACAAGCGGGTTGCGGTGCGGGAGGATCATGACGCTGGTCACGAGGCGTGCCGTCTCCGTCCGCGCCGCGATAAAAGACATCAACGTCAGCTGCTCGAGAGCATCGCCCTGTCCCGGGAACGCACCGCCGACGGTGTACGGATAGGCGGAATCAACCTTGGTCGGAAAGACGATATGGTCGCCTATCACAATCGTCGCGTAACCTAGCGCCTCGCCCTTTTCAACCATTGAGGCAATTGCGTCCGGCTCGCCCAAGGGGCCTCGTGTCGGCAAATAGAATCCGTAGCGCATCACACGCCCTCCCTTACTTCTACCAAGTTTTGTCGAATATCTTCTCGTAGGCCGCTCGCGTCACCGCACCACCCTGGTTGATCAACATATCCTTCTGTTTCTCGCGTTGGCGCAGCCGGAAGGCATATTCATGCGGCATCTGGTCGAAGGGGTCCTCGACGCCGAGTTCGCGCGCTGCGTGGGCGGTCCAATCCGCGTTCCAAATGAACTCGCGCGCCATGGCCACGAGGTCCGCGCGGCCAGATTGCAGAATTTCCTCGGCCTGATGCGCTTCGGTGATGCCACCGACAGCAATGGTCATGATGCCAGCCTCGCGTCGGACGCGGTCGGCGAACCCAGCCTGGAACTTTTCGATACG
>CAXGSZ010000137.1:0-6439 GCA_964012455.1 uncultured Alphaproteobacteria bacterium | reverse complement strand
TCTGCCCCTCAAGCGCATCCAGAAACCCCGCAAGGGCGCGATTAAAGCCTTCGGGATTTTCCACATTCGGCAGATGGCCGGCATCCGGCACAATTGCCATTTGCGCTCCCGAGATACGCTCCTGATAAAGCTGCATCCGGTCCGGTGGCGTCGACTGATCCAGTGCGCCGGCGATAACCATGGTCGGCACCCGAATGTCGCCGATCCGCGGATCATAGTTCATGGCGAGCGTGGCGTCGCTGGTGAGCGCATACCCCATCGCCGAGCCGCGGGCGACGATTTCCCCGAGCGCCGAAAAGCCATCCGGATCGCGCTCCTTGTACCCGTCGGAGACGTAGCGTTCGAGTAGAACATCGACCAAAGGAACCATCGAGGCACCCGGTTCCTTGAGGCCGGAGGTCCGCTTCCGAATGGCGCGAACAGTGCTCTCCGGCATGTGCGCCTGCGTCGCTGCAAAAGTGACGCTCGACAGACGTTCCGGGCACTCAAGCGCTAGCTCGTAGCCGGCGAATCCGCCTAGCGAGGTGCCGACGAAGTGCGAACGCGCAACTCCCATTGCATCCCACAGACCGACGATATCGCCAGCGACGTGAGAGATTCGCAGCTCTGTCTCATCTCCATCGCCGGTGCGCCCATGGCCGCGCAGGTCCGGGCAGAGCACCCGAAACCGGTCACGAAAATATGGCACCTGGTCCCACCAGACCGTCAGGTCAAAGGCCTGTCCGTGCGCCAGTGTAAGTACCGGCGCGTCGTCCGGCCCCTCGATCTCGTAATAGGTAGGGAGGCCGCCCACAATGATCGTCGGCATGCGCAATCGTTTCCTTTTCAAGGTCCACGGTAAAATCAAACTATGGCGGCCGCCAGGGATGTCAGCGGCGGCGGGACACCTATCTTCCCTGCAAACTTGTTCGTGGAGGCAAGCATGCGCGGCGTATTGGTCAAAGAGTTCACCGAGTTCGAAAACCTGAAGCTGGTGGAGTGCCCGGAGCCCCGCATCGGACCAAGACAGGTTCGTATCCGGGTCCAGGCGACGGGCGTCAGCTTTGCCCTGAGCCTAATGGTGTCCGGGCGCTACCAGCGAAAACCACCGCTTCCGTTCGTACCCGCCGCCGAAGTCGCCGGGATCGTGACGGAGGTGGCAGAGGGTTCCGAGCGTCTTCGCGTTGGCGATCGGGTCTGCGCCGTTCTCGACTGGGGCGGGCTGGCGGAGGTCGCGGTCGCGAACGAGGTCAATACCTTCAAGATTCCGGACGGGCTGGCATTCGACCGTGCGATCAGTTTCACCAACTCCTACGCAACATCTGTCGCCGCGCTGACCTGGCCCCATCTATTGTGCCTGGAGGCAGGACAGACCCTGTTGGTGCACGGCGCAGCAGGCGGCGTCGGCCTCGCCGCGATCGAGACCGCCAAGATTCTCGGCGCTACCGTGATTGCAACGGCGGGCTCGGAAGCCAAGCTGCAGGCGGCCAAGGAGCATGGCGCCGACCATGTTATCAACTATCGTGAAGGCGGTTTCCGCGAGACGGTAAATGACCTGACCGACGGCAAGGGTGCGAATGCTGTCTACGATCCCGTCGGCGGCGATGTCTTCGCAGAATCTCTACGCTGCATCGCACCTGAAGGGCGGATCATGCCGGTCGGGTTCGCCAGCGGGACGATCCCCCAGATCCCCGCTAACATTCTGCTGGTGAAGAACATCACCGTCACCGGGCTTAACATGGGCTACTACATCGGTTGGAGCCCGGACGACGTCCGCTACGAAATGGCGCCGCGAATCCATCCGCTCATGCAGCAAATGTTCGATTGGTTCGAGGCCGGAAAGATCAATCCACGTATCTGGAAGACCTATCGACTGGAGGATTTCCAGGACGCCATGGCCGCGGTTCTCGGGCGCGACGCCATCGGACGTGTCGCCGTCGTCATGGACGAAGAGGCGAAACGTCTGGGAAACTAGCCTCCTCAATGCTTTAGCCCACTGCCTCCATTGCCATGATCGCATCAGACAGCGCAAGAACGCGGCGGGCGTCTTCGACATGAAGGTTCTCAATCAGCTGGCCATCGAGGAGGACAACCCCCTTGCCATCGCGTTCGGCAGCATCGTGCGCCGCAATGACACGCCGGCCCCAGGCGACCTCGGCAGCATCCGGTGCGAAGGCCTCGTTGGCGGCTGCCAACGTCTTCGGATGAATAAGCGTCTTACCGTCGAATCCCATCTCCCGCCCCTGACGACAGGCTTCCGCGAAGCCTTCATCGTCAGACAGGTCGAGGTGTACGCCGTCGAGCACAGCAAGCCCATTCGACCTCGCCGCAAGAATGCACCACGAAAGACTTGTCCAGAACGGTTCGCGACGCGGCGTATGCAGACAATGTAGGTCTTTAGCGAGGTCTGAAGTTCCCATCACCAGCGCACCGAGACGGGGCGACGCAGACGCGATTTCCTCCGCCCGCATTACACCACGCGGAGTCTCGATCATGCACCAGATCACCATGCCTTCCGGTGCACCAGCGGCAGATAATCGGCCCTCGACGCTATTGATGATCTGCTTGTTTTCGACCTTGGGTATCAACAAGGCGTCGGCGCCAGCCCGTGCCATCGCCGCAATATCATCCTCACCCCATTGGGTCGTCAATCCGTTAACCCGGACGATCAATTCGCGTGCGCCGTATCCACCGGCCTCGAGGGTTTCACGCACCTGTTGGCGCGCCGTTTCCTTGCCGTCGGGCGCCACTGCATCTTCAAGGTCGAAGATCAGGGCATCTACCGGCAGGTCCCGCGCCTTTTCCAGCGCGCGGACATTCGAACCCGGCATAAAAAGGACGCTTCGCCGCGGGCGCGCGGTCATAACCATTGGAAACCCTCCATTGTTCGCAGCCTCTGGACATATGCCAGGACGTGCCGCTGAATGCGATGATGAGCGTTTTAACGATCCAATCACGCGTCGCAAGCGGATATGTCGGGAACGCGGCCGCCGTGCCGGCTCTGCAGGCGTTCGGGGTCGAAGCAGTTGCGATCGACACGGCGCATCTCTCCAACCATCCGGCACATGGATCCTTTGAAGGGGGGCCGGCGTCGACCGCGGCTGTAACTGCCTTACTGCGCGGGGTCGAGACGAAGCATTCTCGTCACGGGTTTGCAGCGACGATGACCGGCTACCTCGCCAAGACAAAGACGGGCCGTGCTGCCCTCGACGCTATCCGGCGGCTAAAATCCACCGGGCACTGCGGCCTCTATTGTCTCGATCCCGTCTCCGGCGATAAAGGCCGTGTATACGTGGATGACGGTCTGATCGATCAATTCCGCGACGAAGCTTTGCCCATGGCCGATATTGTTGTGCCAAACGCCTTCGAATCTGGCTTACTCTTGAATGCCGACACACCCACGGTCGAGACCGCACCCGAATACCTCGCGCGCTTGCGGTCACATGGGCCGGCGCGCGCCGTCATCACCGGGATCTATACGCCAAATGGCATTGCCGCAATTGCGGGCGACGACGAAGGTGTCTGGCTGGTCGAGACGGAAAGGGTCAACGCACCGGATTCTGGAGCCGGTGATGTCTTTGCCGCCTTACTGATTTGCCACCTTGTTGGCGGTACCGATTTCCCAACCGCGGTCGCCCGTGCCGTAGCGAGTGTGCGAGACGTGCTGGTCCTGACGGAACGGCTCAAAAAGACTGACCTGGCGCTTGTTGAAGGCTTCGACTTCTTATGCCGTCCAAAGACCAACGTTGCACCCACGCGCATCGACCGTTAATAGCCGCCTTGCGCCCCCTCAGCCGCAAGCGCCGCTAGTGCTTCCCGAACCATTGCGACGACCTCCGGCCAGGCCCGCGGAGATGTTTGACGGAACAAACGGACACTTGGATACCACGGCGTATCGTGTCGCCCGTAGAGCCAACGCCAATCTGGGGAGAACGGAATCAGCGCCCATGCCGGCACACCGAGAGCACCAGCGAGATGTACGACCGACGTATCTACAGACACCACGAGATCGAGCTGTTTCAAGACAGCGGCCGTATCCGCGAAGTCGCGCATCCGCTCGCCGATATTGATCACCAAAGCCTCGGCGCCTAACTGCACCGGCTGATCGGCACCATCGCCTTTCTGCAATCCTACAAATCGTATATTCGGTAGCTCAAGCAGCGGCAACAAGGTTTCCAGTTGGATGGACCGGTTCCGATTGTTCTTGTGGGTCGACTTACCAGCCCAAACTAATCCCACGCGTAGTCCATCGCTCTGTACTTCCAGTCCCGGCCCATCGCTCGGCGGCGACAGATAGGGCCCATCCCACGGTATCGTATCAAGAGTCGTTCCGAAGATCCGGGCAAGACTGAGCAGCGCAATCTGCAAATCGGCGGCCGGCATCAGCGCTCCTTGCTCGACGAGTTCAATATCCGCCGCTACACCGCTTTCTTGGACGAGACGCGACAATGGCGGCGGGCACTCGTAGACCAGACGTCCTCCAAGCGCCGCCGCCCTTGGAAGGTAGCGCAAGAACTGAATCGCATCGCCAAAACCCTGTTCCGTGTGGACCAGCAGTGTCTTGCCCTCATAGGGCTTGCCGTCCCAAACCTCAATTTCGGGGAAACGGGGTGGGCTCTCTGGCAATTGCCAGCGCCATTCATATTCGCTGAAGCCTTGCTCCAGCTCACCGGACACCAGCAAGGTCAGCGCCCGATCCCAGAACATCTCGGAAGACTTGAACCCCCGTGCCTCGGCCGCCGCGAACCCCGAAAGCGCTGCCTCCAGATCGCCGAGGTCGCGGCGAACAAGCGCAAGATTGTAGTGAACTCGTCCTACATCCGGGTCTATCGCCAACGACGCCTCGTGGGCCGCAGCCGCTTCCTCATAGTCACCTAAGGCGCGCAGCGCGTTGCCAAGATTGGAGAGCGCCCCGGCGTCATTAGGATCAAGCGCGGTCCCTCGCCGAAGCGCACTTGCCGCCGCCGCAAAACGGTTGGTTGCCCGCAGTGCGACCCCTAGATTGTTCCAAGCCGGTGCATAAGAAGGGAATTGCGAGACGAGGAGCCGGTAGAGCTCAATCGCCCGCCCCATGCTCCCTGCTTGTTGCTGCTCGATCGCCTTGGCAAACAGCTCGCCCAAAGTCCGGGCGGACTGAGAATCGGCGGCAGAAGCCGGAGCCGATATCTTAAGTTCGCCTACCATCGGCCCCGGGCCGGGTCAGGCGGCCTTTTCCAGTAGATGGCGCTCAATCAGCGCTTCCGCGATCTGCACTGTATTAAGTGCAGCGCCCTTGCGTAGATTGTCGGAAACCACCCACATGGCAAGTCCGTTGTCTACCGTGGGATCGCGCCGTATACGGCTGACATACACGTCGTCCTCGGTGGCACTTTCCTCAGGCGTTACATATCCATCGTCCGCCCGATGATCGACCACAACGACACCCGGCGTATTGGCCAGCGCGGCGCGTGCACTATCCTCGTCGATCTCGTTGTCGAACTCGACATGAACGGCTTCAGCATGGCCGACAAAGACGGGAACCCGGACACAGGTTGCCATCACGTCGATCGCCGGATCGAGAATCTTCTTGGTCTCGACGACCATCTTCCATTCTTCTTTGGTCGAGCCGTCGTCCATGAATTTGTCGATATGCGGAATGACGTTGAACGCAATCCGTTTGGTAAACGTCTCAGGTTGGAGCGGGTCGTTCACATAGACCTGACGGGTCTGATTGAAGAGTTCATCCATCCCGGCACGGCCGGCGCCCGAGACCGATTGATATGTGCTGACGACAACGCGTTTGATGCCGGCGAGATCGTGTAGTGGCTTGAGGGCAACGACCATTTGAATAGTCGAACAATTCGGATTGGCGATGATGTTTCGCGCACTAAACCCTTCGAGCGCATGCGGATTGACCTCAGGCACGACGAGCGGAACATCGGGATCCATACGGAAATGCGACGTGTTATCGATCACCACACAACCCGTGGCAGCTGCGCGCGGCCCATGCTCGGCCGAGATCGCGCCACCCGGCGAGAAGAGACCAATATCGGTGCCCTTGAAGTCGAAATGTTTCAGCGCTTGGACCTTGAGGGTTTCATCTTCTCCGTAAGAGACTTCCTTTCCGACGGACGCCTCCGAGGCCAGCGGGATAATTTCATCCGCCGGAAAGTTCCGCTCGTGCAGAATGTTCAGGATTTCGCGGCCCACGTTTCCCGTGGCACCGGCAACAGCAACTCGATATCCCATGGCTCAATACTCGTTCAAATTCAGATCGATGACTTATGGTTCCCCACATCGGAATGCAAGCGCTATCGCGTACAACACCAACGAACAAAAACCGCGGCTGGTAACGGCCGCGGTCGATAATCGCGGCTCACCGCCAGTTTGGGAGCGGCCGCACGCGTATGTTCTTGCGTTTAGCCGCCGGAGCCGGTGGTCGGTTTCGGCGTCTGCGGAGTTTGGCTGCCACTCGCATCGA
>CAXGSZ010000136.1:0-6479 GCA_964012455.1 uncultured Alphaproteobacteria bacterium | reverse complement strand
TGGCGGATATCAACATCGCGTTGTTTTACGAAACGACGGGGCGCACTCGCAGCTTGAGTTCGTTTGATGCAGTAGGACCCGATATCGCCTATATGGCACAACACACTTTAACCATCCCGACTGCCTGAAAATCGACGGTAATCCAGTATGTTTTGTCTACCTAACGCGGGTGCTGTCTCGCAACAGGACGTTAGGAGAGGTCTTAGAAGCGATGCGCGCTTCGGCTGCGCAAGCCGGACACGAGTTGTATCTCATCGGCGATGAAGTGTTTGGTCAGCACCCGAATTCGTCTGATGCGCTGGGGTTGCTCGATGCGGTGACCAACCACGACGTGTACGGAAGTATCGGGGCAAAGGGCTATGCGGGCCAAGGTGCCGTCGATCGCTACTACAGGGGACAGGCACAATGGCGCACGTTGGCACACAAGGCCGGTGCTGCTTTTGTGCCGGCGGCAACGCCGGGATTTAAAGACAAGGGCGTGCACGATGGGCATGAGGATACGCAAATTGAGCCCGTAGGCGAGGCGCCGCCAACGTATAAAGATGACAGCGACTCAGGCGACCCTTTTGCGTAGGTTTATCCTACGAAGGTTACGAAGAGCGCTATCTGAAGATTCTACGCGACGCCGTTGTGCGCTGAAGGTAGTGTCATCCAAGCTATGAGTTATATATGAGTTTGCGCCAGTGTCTCCGTTTTCGTAGACTGCATTTTCAATTTCATCGAAATTGCCCCATGTATCGGCTTCTATTGCAACCTTTGGCAGGAGGTTTTCTTTTGGGGTGTGAAGAGACGCTGTTGATCTCATTTCAATCCCGGAATGCCAAACCTCTTTGTCATTGTCAATATTGTAGCAATGGGCTTTGGGATTCACAGCCGCCGTGGTTTCGATTACTTGAAGTCCGTTCGTCAAGGTCGATACCTCTCTTCTTTTCATTTTTCCGAAACAGTTGAGGATAGCTTCGTGAAGTGTCGTCTGACGATCCAGGTTTTGCTTGCAATTACTTGTTTTTGCTCGAAATCCCACGGTGGGCCCGCGCTCGTTCTGGAAGTGACGTACGCCCAAACACCTCCTGCACTAGATGGCGTCCTAGCTGATTGGACGGATGTGGAGTGGCACATCTTCGCTCCCGACGCACCCCATTGCTTGAATTTGATGAACGACGATGGCGCCGACGAGCCAGGTATATCAAAATCCTCGAGTGACTTGTCCGGGTCGTTTGCCATGCAATGGGATAATGACTGGATATATCTGGCTACACGCGTCAGCGACAATATACACAGCGTGCCGGACAGCACTGAAGGAAACTGGTACCTTAACGACTCTATCAGTCTCTTTTTCGACGTCCCGCTAGACGGTGATGGCCCTGCGTATCGTTTAGGTGACCACTCTTTCTCTTTTGTAGCGGACCCCGCGTACCCTCACCACGGCCAATGGTGGCGCTATGGCAATAGAGCGGGGCGCAGGATAGAACAATCCACAGCCGCTGGCCATGCCCAGGTTGGCCGCGGGACGAGATTGGCAGTGAAGTCGACCGACTCTGGATACGAACTTGAGGCTGCGATTCCGCTTCGTGTTCTTCTGCCCGACGCTGAGACTTTTGCGGGACTGCTGGCCCGACAAACCTTCGGATTCATGTTTCTCGCCACAGACGTCGATAAGGATGTTCGCGGCGACTTCGACTTGCAGAGTCAGATAAACTTTGGCGGAGACGACGACGATGACTCCAAATGGAGTCGCCTGTATTTCGCGCCGCCGATTGAGTACACCGACAATACCATTAAGCTATCAGGGCGCGTGACGTATCTTGGGTACGGTACGCCCTGGATTGGCAGGGTCCGAGTCCAACGAGACGATCAGCACTTGAGCGTCAGAACGGATAACTCTGGTCGGTATAGTGTCGACCTCCCAGCAGGTGCATATACTCTGAACGTCGGCACGGAGACTTTGCCAGTTGAGTTACCACAACAAGGTGGTGTGAAAAATATCGACATTGAGGTCCCTCCAACTATTGCGCGCTTGCATTTTTCATTCCTTTCGAATGTTGAGGGCGGGTTTGAACCCTGGTTCGCAGATAAGATAGCGCCAATTCTGACAGAACATGGACTTCATCCTATCGACCACTCTAAATGGGATAGGATCGATACGGTCCGCAGTCGCCTTTTCGCTTTCTCCTCACCCAACCAAATGCTGCAAAAGCGTATCGCGCTGGAAACAGATCCTGCCTGGAAGGCAGCCTTAGCGGACCTGTACGTACATCCGCAAGAAACTGCGAGCGGAACCGAATCTCGTGTTGAATTTCTGGTCTTCGAAACGCCGCGACAACAGGAGTTGAAAGTGGCATTGGGCGGTGGTACCACACACGAGGATGCTGCACTGGTTCATACGGTCAATAGGCAGCGATCTGGAGATTGGTTTCACCTAACGAATTTTGCCGGCAGCTATAGCCCTTCGATCAATAAAATCGTACAGGACGATCACGGCTTTCTGTGGTTTGGCACCAATAGCGCGTTGATACGATACGACGGTGCAAGAGGCAAGCAATACAACGAAGGTAATGTGCTGCCCGGGCGTACGGTCATCTCGTTAGAAAAAGACCGGCAAGGGAATATCTGGGCAGGCACCTCAAACTCAACACGCAGCGGTGGCGCTTTCGGTGCAGGCGGACTGTCGCGTCTCCATAACGAAACTTGGACCACATTCAAGACATCCGACGGGCTCATTCAGTCAATGGTGTTGGCAATTTCACAGGATAGCCGGGACCGCATATGGGTCGGGACATCAGGCGGGGTGAGCCGTTTGGATGACCAGCAATGGACTATGATAACTCCCGCTAACGGCTTGGCGCATAACGTAGTCCACGCCATATATGAAGACCACACGGGTGTCATTTGGTTTGGAACTGAACAAGGTGTAAGTCGTTATGACGGTTATACGTGGAGGACGTACACAAGCGCTGACGGACTCGGAAGTGATAACGTGTACGCCATAACCGGAGACAAAGCAGGGGATGTGTGGTTCGGAACTGCGAATGGCGCGAGTCGCTTTGATGGCAGAAATTTTGTCACTTTTCGCCAGACAATTGGCGACTCAGTCCGGGCGTTTTTGGAAAGCAGCAATGGTGACATGTGGTGCGCTACACACAATGGAGCCAAGTGGTACAACGGGCAGAAGTGGTTCACCTTTACCACTCAGGACGGACTGTTGAGCAACAATATCCTGTCGCTTTTCCAGGATAGAGAGGGGAGCTTGTGGTTTGGTACGAACAAAGGTGCAAGTCAGTATTTTGGCGACCAGGTAACTTCCTTTACCGACCAAGCGGGCCTCTCCAGCAATGTCGTGCTGAGCGTATACGAGGATTCTCGCCAGAACATTTGGTTCGGCACGGAACACGGCTTGGACGTATATGATGGTCACGAGATTACGGCAGTCCACGATGAGATCGACAACTCATTTGGTGCTGTTGCTTCTATAGCTTCTGATCGCTTCGATAATCTGTGGATATCAAGCAGTAACTATTGCGTTGTCGGCGGCCGCTGGCGCAGAAACAGTGGGCGCACGGGGGTCCGTAGATTCGATGGTGAAACTTGGTCGGCGCTGCCTATTTTGGGAAAAACTGACAACGGACAACAGTTACCCTCTGGTATTATTGAGGGACCCGATGGGAAGATGTGGTTTGGTGACTACGACAATCTTGTCCGCGTTGAAGGCGCGTCACGACAGCGTATGGGATATGGAATTCCCAAACTCGCCGATACTAGAGGTCACGTGTGGTCCGGGAGTTGGCAGGGCGAGGCAATTCGCTTCGATGGCGAAAATTTCTTCACTGCAACGGTCGGAGACACCTCAGGCCGTTTCGGCTCTGGATTGATGGACATTTTTGAAGATCGACACGGTACATTATGGTTCGCCAACAACGACGGCCTCAAACGTATGGACGGCACCGATGATCGCGTCAATCCCGGAGACTCTTTGCACGTAGGTTTCACCAGGTTCTCCACAGATAACGGCTTGGCCTACCACTGGGCCACTTCTCTGGTTGAAGACGACTCCGGCATACTATGGATCGGCACTTACGGTGGAGGAATCAGCCTGTTCGATGGTTTCGTTTTCCAGAACATTTCTATGCAAGACGGGCTACCGGGAAACATTGTCCGAGATCTGTCTATGAGCAAGGACGGCGATGTTCTCGTTGCAACCGAATCTGGGGCCGCTATACTGAAAATCGACCGCACTCCGCCGCCGGTCAATATCAATGCTGTGATCGCGGACGAGAATTACGGTCCGGCGCCGAGCGTGAAAATACCGTCGTCGCAGAATATCGTTATTATCGATTTTCAGGGAACAAGTTTTAAATCTCATGGTAACAGAATGTTGTATAAGTACCGACTAACAGGATTTGAGTCCGAGTGGCGATTCGGCGCCGAGTCGCGTGTACAATATACCAATGTACCGAACGGCGACTACAAATTCGAGGTATACGCGATAGATCGAAATTTGAATTATTCTGAAGTACCCGCGACTGTCGATATGGTGGTTCATCCGCCCTATTTTGAGCTCGGGTTGCAATTGGGATTAGGTCTGTCGATCGTTGGGTTGTTTGTCGCCATGGGGATGTCGTTGCGACACCGTGCACGGAATGAGGAAGTACAGCAGCGCTTGGTATCTGAGCAGAAAAAGAGGCTTTCAGAACAAAGTATCCTGATGCGGAAACTCGAAGAAGCCAATTCCGCAATTCAGGACGCGAATCGGCAAATCGAGAATCAGAATCGGGAATTATCGAATGAGTTGACGAAAGCTCATGAAATGCAGTCACAACTGATGCCTGTCGAAAGCCCTAAAACTGCGGTCTTAGATCTGTATGGGTTTTGCCGTCCCGCGTCCCATGTCGGCGGCGACTTCTTCCAATATTTCCACCATGACCAAGATAGCCTAGTAATTGCCATTGCTGATGTGACCGGCCATGGCATGCAGGCCGCAATACCAGCGGTGCTGTTTGGCGGAATTCTGCAGAATGAGATGGAAGAACTGCGAGCTTCCGAAGAGCACATGGATCGTCTGAATCGCTCGCTTCACCGCACTCTCGGCCGACATACCTTTGTATGCTGTTGTATCGTGATAGTAGACCTGAACCGGCGCCGAGCTTCAGTCGTAAATGGAGGTTGCCCGTACCCGTACTTCTACTCGGCGCAGACGGGTGAGATAGGTGAGGTGTCGACGGGTGGATTGCCATTGGGAGCTATGCCGCACTCGGAGTATGCCACAACCGAGTTGGAACTGAAAAAAGGCGACGTGATGGTCTTTTGCTCTGACGGCATTGTAGAAGCAAATAAGGGCGATGAGATCTACGGTTTTGACAGAACCACCGATTGCGTGCAATCGGCATCGTCCGCAAATGATAACGCGGAACAGATCGCCAAGCAGATTTTCGCGGAAGTCGATTCTTTCGTGCAAAACGAGGATCAGAACGATGACCAGACGGTGGTGGTCCTCAAGGTCAAGTAGAAGGCATAACGGTTATTGTTGATCCGGAGCGTGCGACGACCCGCCTTTGGCCAGATCACTAACGCATCAAGGCCTGTTTCGGGCTGGCCACGCCCTAAAGACGAACCGCCTAAAGCACGCAACCAGCAGCAAACGGGACAAGCACATGACCAAATCGATTGACCCAAAGACATAAAAGGGTCTTTCTGGTTCCTATACATCGGGATGACGTGGCGATCTTAGCGAGCTCTTTAGATGGGGCCGAAGAGACTGGGGAAGACGACAAACCTGTCGCCAGCAAGGACGCAGTGTATGTCGTTTCCTACGGCAGGCGGTCCACGACCACTTCCAAGGCGTGACACCGCCCTCCTTGTTACCCGCCGACGAAAACCTGTGAACGGTTACATTAAAGACGTGGTGGCGAAGAGCTGCTAGCTTATGGGGTCTAGTGCCAGGGGCAACTCGTTGTCGGGCCTAAAAATGCATCACTGTCACGAATGGGTATTGCAAGAGGAAACGGCATTCCGAACCAAAGCCCTGGGATCTATCGCCATCACCGGATAACCAGATACCGTCAGATCATTGCGCTGATCTTGTTAACTGCCGGTCTCGCCATCGGCTGCGACGACGAAGATAAGGGAACGTACGTCGTCGAGCTCGACTATGGTGCCGATACGATCGCGTCGGGACAGCGCCGGCGGATTGACCTGCTACGGGGCGGCGTGCGCGGCGCCGTACACGCCGTCTGGCGCAATGCCGTGGGGTTGACCTTCGTGGCGCGCCGGCCAACGGAAGCCGAATCTGGCATCAAGAGCCTGCGCGTCCGGCGACACGGATTGCCGGCGCGCGTCGATCCACAGGGCATCAGACGCAGCCGCTTTGGCCGTTTTGTCGAGCCGGGCTACCAGATCGTCGATATCTACTCGTCCAGGGACACGTACCTGAACTCAGCCTTGACCGATACCGCGATGTCCGGCCGGACGATCCTCAGCCACCT
>CAXGSZ010000135.1:0-6540 GCA_964012455.1 uncultured Alphaproteobacteria bacterium | reverse complement strand
ATATCTGGCCGGAAGCCGAAAATTTCTCGCCCAATATCCAATCGCTTTCCGATGTCGCCGGTGATGCGGCGATCGCCGCTATGGAGGCGGCCGAGCAACCGATAATTCTCGTGGGTCCCCACCTCTGCACCGCGCCGGGCCGGGCGGCGCAACGAGCGCTAGAGGCCAAGCTAGGTGTCCCAGTTGTCGGAATGGAAAGCCCGCGCGGACTGAACGATCCCTGTCTTGGCGCCTTTGCAGAGGAACTGCGGAAGGCGGACCTTCTGGTCCTGCTCGGCAAGCCTTTGGATTTTACCCTGAAATTCGGGGATACACCGGCAGTCAATGCTGACTGTCAATTCGTCGTCATCGATCCGGATATCGAACTGATCGAGCGGGCCACCCTCTACAAGGGCGCGCAGCTTATCCACAACGCCGTCGCCGATTCCATGGCGACGGCCACGACCCTCACGCGACGCGGCCGTTCAGTTGGGAACCCAGACTGGTGCACGGCCGTAAATGCCGCGATCGATTACCGTCCTGACGCCTGGAAGGATATCACGGGTGAGGAAGGCGCGCTTCACGCGCTCGATCTCTGTCGCGGCGTCCAAAGCTTCCTCTCTTCGCATCCAAGCCACGTCCTCATAATGGACGGCGGTGAGATTGGGCAATGGTCGCAAGCCAATCTCGACAACGAACGCCGTATCACAAACGGCGTTGCTGGATCGATCGGCGCGGCGACACCTTTTGCGTTGGCCGCCCGCGTCGCCGAGCAGAATGATCCGGTACTGACCATTATGGGTGATGGTACTTTCGGTTTCCACATGGCCGAATTCGATACCGCCGTGCGCAACGATATTCCGTTCGTCGCGGTTGTCGGCAACGATGCCTGCTGGAATGCGGAGCATCAGATCCAAATCCGCGATTATGGCGAGAACCGCGCGCATGGCTGCGAGTTGCTGCCGGCCCGCTACGACCAGGTGGTCGAAGCTTTAGGTGGGCACGGCGAACTCGTCACCCGTGCGGAGGATGTCGCCGGGGCCCTTGAGCGCGCCTATGCCAGCGGCAAACCGGCCTGCGTCAATGTCATGATCCAGAGCGTTGCGGCGCCCATAGTGGGCCGCAGCTGAGCGAGAGACGTAAATGCCAAGAATAGCCCTTATCCACGCCACTGTCCTGTCGATGGATCCGACGGAGACGGCGTTCTCTGACCTCTGGCCCGAAGCCGAGACGTTCCATCTACTGGACAGCAGCTTGTCGACCGATCGCGCAAAGGCAGGTGAGCTGACGGACGACCTGTCGCAGCGTATCGTTGGCATGGCCGAGTACGCCGCTAAGCGCGGCGTAGATGGTGTGCTGTATTGTTGCTCGGCCTTTGGCCCGGCGATCGAAGCCGCAGCGCACGCAAATTCGGTTCCCACCCTTAAACCAAACGAGGCCATGTTCGAGAGTGCGCTCGATGTCGACGGCGACCTCGTCATGCTCGTGACATTCAAGGATGCGATCGGCTCCATGGAGCAAGAATTCGCGGAGATGAAGGCAACCCGCGGCAGCGATGCGACGCTACGCAGTGTTCTGGTCGAAGGAGCCCGCGATGCCATCGACCGCGGTGATGCCGAGACGCACAACCACCTGATTGCAAAGGCGGCACAGAAGGTCGGTGACTGCAGCGCTGTGCTGTTGGCGCATTTCTCGATGGATCGCGCCCGCGCCGTTGTTGCAGATACCATCGACATGCCGGTGCTCTCGCCGCCCTCGGAATCTGTGACCCATCTGTCGAAGACCCTCTGAAACGGAGCTTATCTATGTCCAAGCATATGGTTGTCGTTCTAAGCGAACCGGTTGAAGGGCGCGAGGCTGAATTCGACGACTGGTACGAGAACACGCACATCCCAGAAGTTCTTGAGACCACTGGATGGACAAGTGGCCAGCGTTTCAAGCTCACGGCCGAGAAAGGGCAGAAATGTCCGTTGCAGCACCTTGCTTTCTATGAGGCCGAAGCTGAGAGCGGCGACGCCGTCGTCGCACGCCTCAATGAGACACGTAGCAATCGGCAACAAAGCGACAGTTTCGACTGGAAACGCGCGGGGCTTTGGGTCTTCACGGAAACCGGCCCGAAACGCGAAAGGGATGAATCCTGATGGCGCTCTCGGTTACCTGCGAAAAGCGGCCTACCACGGGCAGCATCGGGATGGTGGCAACGAGCCACCCGCTCGCCTCCGCCGCCGGAGCAGAAATGATCGCGGCGGGCGGCAACGCGATCGACAGCGCCGTCGCATCGCTGTTTGCGCTCACCGTAGTCGAACCTATGATGGTAGGCATCTTAGGCGGCGGCCTTGCGCATATTCGGCTTGCAGACGGAACCCACCAGGTAATCGACGGGCTGGGCCGCGCACCACAGGCGGCGAGGCCGGACGTGTACCGTCCGATCTCCGATACCATGCCCGATTACCTTGAGACGGAGGGACGCGAGAATGCGGTCGGCCCGAAGGCCATCGCAGCCCCGGGCAGCCTGATGGCATGGTGCGAGATGCTGGACCGGTACGGCACCCTATCGCTCGCGGATGTCATGGAGCCGGCCATCCGTCACGCGAGCCGAGGCTTCACAGTGACGCCGTATCTATCGGAATGCATCGACGAGGCGCTGCCAGGCATTGTACTCGATCCAGTAATTTCCGGCGTCTATCTCCAAGATGGCAAGTCGCTTCCGGCGGGCACGCGCCTGGCGACGCCGGAATATGCGGAAACCCTGCGCCTGATTGCCTCCGAGGGACCATCCGCAATGTATGGCGGTGAGGTCGGACGCGCTATCGTCGAGCACATGGCCAAAACCGACGGCCTGCTAACCATGGCCGACCTCACAAATTACGCAACAATCGAGCGGGATGTCGTCCGAGGTGACTACCGCGGAATCGAAATTTTCGGCCCGCCACCGCCATCGTCCGGCGGCGTTCATGTCATCCAGATGCTGAACCTGCTCGAGGGTTTCGACATCAAGAGCATGGGGTTTGGTTCGCCTGGAGCGCTGCATCTGATCCTTGAAGTTCTAAAGATCGCCTTTGCGGACCGACAGGTGGCGACCGCGGATCCGGATTTCGTTGATGTTTCGGTCGAGCACCTACTCTCGAAAGCCTATGCGGAAGAACGGCGGTCGGATATCGATCTCGCGCGCGCCCAATCCTGGGATGCTGGTGTGGCATTACCCGAATCACCCAACACCACGCATATCACCGTCGCCGATGGCGATGGTAATCTCGTCGCAGCCACGCAAACCATAAATTCCACATTCGGCGCCCGAATTATGATCCCGGGCACCGGAATCGTGCCGAACAACTACATGTTCGTCTTCGACCCTCACCCGGGTAATGCGCTTTCAATCGCGCCCGGCAAGCGGGTTACGACATCCATGTCGCCGGTTATGGCGTTGCGCGACGGTCAACCCATTCTGGCACTCGGCCTACCGGGTGGCCTGCGAATTTTCGGATCGGCCATGCAAGCTCTGGTCAACAAGATAGATCATGGCATGAGCCTCCAGGAGATGGTCGAGGCGCCGCGCATTTGGACCCAGGGCCACGGCGTCGAGATCGAAGATGATTTCCCGGCCGAGGTGGAAGCGGCGCTCGGTGAGATGGGCCACGATGTCCTGCGTGTCCCGCATGTCGGTGGCGGCATGAATGCCATCGAGTTTGCCGCGGACGGGACGATGACAGGCGCATCCTGTTGGCGGGCGGACGGCACACCGATCGGTCTGTCCGGAGGATATGCACGCGAAGGGTCACGGTTCTGGCCGGATCAGGTCGGAAGATAGGGCCGCGAGAGGGGAGAAGACGATGATAAAGAACGTTTCGTTTTACAGCGAAGGGGTGAAGCTGGACGGTGATATTTACTATCCGGATAACCTGACGGACGGCGAGCAACACGCCGGCGTCGTATTGTGCCACGGCTACACCGGTGTGAAAGACCTGTACCTCCCGGATAACGCGGCCGTCCTGAACGAGGCCGGATACGTCGTCATGACTTTCGACTATAAGGGTTGGGGCGCCAGCGAGGGTGCACGGACCCGTCTCGCGCCCCACAGCCGGGTCGCCGACGTGCAAGCCGCCATGACGCTTTTGCAAATTCAGCCAGAGGTCGACGAAGAGCGCCTCGGCATTTATGGCACAAGCTATGGCTGTGCCACGGTCGTCTGGGTCGCGGCGCACGACGAGCGGGCCAAATGTACAGTCGGCGTCGTCGGCATGGGTCACGGTGCACGCTGGATGCGCAGCGTCCGACGTCCGGACGAATGGGTCGATCTGTTGGAGACATCGAAGAAAGATCGCGAGCAGCGCGTGGTGAGCGGCACCTCCGAAATGGCGCCACGCGACGAGATCCTGCTGCCGGACCGGCAATCAGCTGCGCTTGCCTCGGCGGCACGTGCCAACAATCCGAACGCACTAAGCGAATTGCCGCTCGAATACATCGACGAGACGCTCCAATTTCATCCCGAATGGGTCGTCGAGCACATCGCACCACGTCCCCTGCTCCTTATTGCCGCCGGCGACGACCGGCTGGTGCCACCCGAAGATTGCCAATCACTCTATGAGAAGGCCGGACAGCCGAAAAAGATAGTTACACTGCCGGGTGTTGGCCACTACGAGGTCTATGCGAAACCAGCGTTCGATGACGTCATGAAGGAGACTGTTGCCTGGTTCGAAGAGCACTTGCCGGCACGCTGAACGATTGATTACGTTTTCCAAAAAACCGCGATAATCATTAGACGCGAAAAGGGAGCTACATGATGAAAGCCGCCATACTCCACGAAGTCGGGCAACCACTTGCGATCGAAGATGTTTCGATCGACAAACCCGCGCCGCGGGAAGTTCTGGTACGGACCGTTGCTGCTGGTGTTTGCCATAGCGATTTGCATTTCATCGAGGGCCTCTATCCCTACCGCCTGCCCGTCGTCCTGGGGCATGAATCGGCGGGGATCGTCGAACAGGTTGGCTCCGACGTCACATACGTGAAGCCGGGAGATCATGTGATCACCTGCCTCTCCGCCTTTTGCGGCCATTGCGAGGCCTGCACGACCGGGCACCCTTCGATCTGCGATGGCCGCGAGACACGACGCCGACGCGACCAGCCGCCGCGCCTCCATCAGGAAGAACGCACCGTGCAGCAATTCGCTAACCTGTCTTCTTTCGCCGAGCAGATGCTAATCCACGAGCATGCGCTGGTGAAGGTCCGGGACGATATGCCCCTCGACAAGGCGGCGTTGATCGGATGCGGCGTCACGACGGGTGTTGGTGCAGTACACAATACGGCGAAGGTCGAGTTCGGCTCAATTGTCGCGGTCATCGGATGCGGCGGCGTCGGGCTCTCCTGCATCAATGGCGCGGCGATTGCGGGCGCAGGCCGCATTATCGCGGTCGACCGGGTCGGCAGTAAGCTGAACCTCGCCAAGGAGTTCGGAGCGACGGACGTCGTTAACGCCACAGAAGGCGACCCCGTCGAGCAGATCAAGGAGATGACGGGCGGCGGAGTCCACTTCTCCTTCGAGGCAATCGGCCTAAAGCAAACAACCGAACAAGCCTTCGACATGCTGCGTCCTGGCGGTGCGGCGACCGTCATCGGCATGGTTCCCTATGGAACCAAGGTCGAAATCCATGCCGCCGATTTCCTCCAGGAAAAGAAACTCCTTGGCTGCGCCATGGGCTCGAACCGTTTTCGCGTCGACATGCCGCGATATATCGATTTCTATCTCTCGGGACGCCTAAAACTCGACGACTTGCTTTCCGAACACATCAAATTGGAGCAAATAAACAATGCGATGGATGCTTTAAAAACCGGCGAAGTCGCAAGAAATGTCATAATTTTCGACACCTAAGCGAAAAGCGAAACGCCCGAATATCTTTGACGCCTGAGTCGATTTCGGCCTTAAATATGCATGAGTTTTCCTTTGGGTAAGATGTTGCCCTCGCCTTAAAGGTGCGTTCTGGGGGTAACTCATTGATTTGTTACATTTAATTTGATGGAACACGGCCGGAAATGTGGTGTTCCGAACGGTAAAAAGGTGAGCCATGCGCGTTCGGACAGATTACCGGAGCCTGAGCGGGATTGAAAAAGCGGCTATGTTCATGTTGTCGCTGAGCGAGGAGCACGCCGCCCAATTGTTCGAGAACATGGGCGACGAGGAGATTCGTGAGCTCTCGCAGGGTATGGCCAACCTCGGCAATGTCAGTTCCGAAATCGTCGAACGGCTCTACGTTGATTTTGCCGAGCAGATTTCTTCGGCGGGCTCAATCATCGGCACACCGGAAAGCACCGAAAGACTGCTCTCGAAAGTTGTCGGTGCCGAGCGCGTGGCGCAGATCATGGAAGAGCTGCGCGGCCCGGCGGGCCGTACCATGTGGGACAAACTCGCCAATGTGAACGAGCACGTCCTTGCCAACTACCTAAAAAACGAATACCCGCAGACGGTCGCTGTCATCCTGACCAAGATTCGCTCTGATCATGCCGCGCGCGTGCTGTCGGCGTTCCCAGAATCCTTTTCGATGGAAGTGATCAACCGGATGCTGCGCA
>CAXGSZ010000134.1:0-6544 GCA_964012455.1 uncultured Alphaproteobacteria bacterium | reverse complement strand
TTCCAGTATCGGCGGCGGTCCTGCTTTCTCCAGCAACGATAGGACGTGCCGCAAGACGCGCATCTGAAAGGCCGCGTTGTCTGGTGTGCCGAGGGGCCGACCCAACTCGAAAGGTACCCAGAGGAACCGCGGCGGCCGAAGACGCTCCGTATTGTCGCGTACCAAGCTGATCCCGGCAGTCGACAGACCCTCTTCCTCCAAATAGTGTGCGGTCGCGCCGACGGCGCGCGTGCAGTTCGGTCAGACGGGGACGAGTAAAACAGCGTTGACCCTGTCTTCCTTTAGCAAGCCCGCCAGTTCCCGCGCGGTTGGCTCAATTTCGTGCGGGAGCCAGCCGGCGCCATTGATAGCGTAGTGGTAGTCCGCAACCTCGCCAATTTCCTCGGCGTTCTCTAATTCCCGCAGCCGGTCGATCGGGAAAACAACGTTGGCGTCCTGCTGGAAGCCCGTCCGGTCGTAATTAACCGAACTCTGCGTCATCACGAGGTCGGCGGTCGCAATATCACCGGGGATGACGCGATAGCTCAAATCCCTGAGGGAAAAGTTCCGGTCATCACGGCGATGCAGGCCGGCGGACGTCACAATAGCAACGCGCCGTTCTGCAAGAGGCGGTCCGGTAACAAAAGGCGACGTCTCGAACGGTGGGCACTCCTTATCCAGGAGATGTTGAACCGAAACGGGATCAAGGTCTGAAAGTCGAACCATACGTTTCTAGGTAGGCCAGCGGAGACTGCGGAACAGCCTTATTGTTGGGTCCCCCGCCTTTCTGTCGCGGTTGTTGTAAAGGCTCTAGGCAATCATGCTCGAACCGTTACCTTAGTCCTCAGTCAATATTGGGAGCCCACATGACCTGGCGGATCGGTGTCGATATCGGCGGTACTTTTACGGACGCCGCACTGGTAAACGAAGAGACAAGCGAGATCGGTATCGCCAAGACGCTAACCACGCCGGGCGACTTTGTTGAGGGTGTCGTGAATGCCCTGAAACAAGCCATCGAGGCCTATAGCGTTCCGCCAGACACGGTCAGTCTTCTGTCCCATGCGACGACTGTCGTCACCAATGCGATCCTTGAAGAGAAAGGTGCCAGAACCGCCCTCATCGCGACACGCGGCTTCAGAGACATCCTCGAACTTCGGCGTTCATCTCGCGCTGATCTCTACGATATGTTCCAGGACCCGCCCGCCGTCCTGGTGCCACGCCATCGACGACTTGAAATCACCGAACGGATTGACGCGCAAGGAGATGTCGTCATTCCACTCGCGCAAGATGAAATCGACCAAATCGTTGAAGAAATTAAAGCACTCAACGTTGATGCCGTTGCCGTCTCTTTGCTGTTCTCGTTTCTGAATGACAGTCACGAGAGAACACTTGGGAAGGCGTTGCGCGCTGCACTGCCGGAAACTCCGGTCTTCCTCTCATCCGAAGTCCTGCCGGAAATCCGTGAATTTGAGCGGACGAGCACGACCGCCGTCTGCGCCTATGTCGGACCGATACTCGATTCCTATCTCAGCCAGCTCGAGGAAGCAGTCTCGGGTCTTAATCTTCCACCGCTACATGTCATGAGCTCAGCGGGTGGCGTCGTTGACGTGCCAGAAGCACTACGAATACCCGCAGCGGTGGTCGAATCAGGACCCGCCGCAGGTGTCATCGCTTCAGCGCTCGTCGGTGAACAAATCGGGCAATCCAATCTGCTATCCTTCGACATGGGCGGCACAACGGCGAAAGCGAGCTTGATCCGCGAAGGAGCCATTGAGACCACGGCTGAATACGAAGTCGGCGGCGGCGAAGGAAGCCAAAACCGTTGGCTGCATGGGACTGGACATCCGATCCGCGTCCCCGTGATCGACCTAGCCGAAGTGAGTGCCGGGGGCGGCAGTATCGCCTGGATCGACCCGGCTGGAGCTTTGCGTGTTGGCCCGCGCAGTGCGGGTGCAGAACCCGGGCCCGCCTGCTACGGACGTGGTGGCGAGAGCCCAACAGTGACCGATGCCAATCTCGTCCTCGGCTATCTTGACGTGGGCTCGCTTCTCGGTGGAAGTATGCCAATCGACTGCGACGCCGCGGTAGCCGCCTTCGAGGCGAAGCTGGCCCGTCCGCTCGATCAATCTGTAGAGGAAGCGGCTGCCGGTGTAATCGCGATCGTCAACAGCAATATGGCGGATGCGCTCCGCATCGTCTCTGTCGAGCGCGGACATGACCCCCGCGAATTCTCTCTCATCGCCTTTGGGGGCGCCGGCCCTCTCCATGCCACCGCGTTAGCCGAGGAACTCGACGTTCCCGAAGTCGTGGTGCCGCCTATTCCCGGTGGCTTCTCGGCTCTCGGACTTGTCGGGACGGATATTCGCCGAGACTACGGCAAGACACACGTTGCACTGCTAGGCGAGACGCCGCCCGAGACACTTGAGGCCCTTTGGGGCGAACTGATTGCTGATGCGCGAAAGATGCTCGCGAATACAGGTGTCCGGGAAGAAAGTTGGTCGTTCCGGCGGTCAGCTGATCTCCGATATAGCCGCCAGGCATATGAGTTGAATGTCACCCACAAAGGGCCTCACGTAACGACGGAAAGCGTGAAGACGCTTGCCGATGGGTATCACGAACGCCATGCGCAGGCCTATGGCCACAAGAACGAAGCGGAGGCTATTCAGATCGTCACCCTCCGCCTTACTGCGACCGGTCACCTTCCGTCATTACAGATCAGACAAAAGACTGCGGATGGCCGCGACTCCTTCAAGGCGAACCGAAAGGCATGGTTTCCCCAATACGGTACGATCGAGACGCCGATACTAGATCGCAACCGACTTGCTGCAGGATCACAGATCCGCGGTCCCGCGATTATCGAATCACTCGACAGTACGGTCGTTATTGCGCCCGGATGGCGGGCCCGGATCGATGCAAAGGGTTTCATCCGTATGACGCGTGGAGAGGAGATGGATCTTGCTAATGTCTGACACGCCGTCCACCCGGAGCGATCCCGCTACATTCGAGGTTGTCAAGAACAGTCTCCTCAAGGCCGCTGAGGAGATGAAAATCGTCCTCGCCAAGACGGCGTACTCCCCGGTCCTTAAAGTCGCCGGCGATTACTCCTGCGGAATTTTCGACGCAAAGGGAGATATGGTGGCACAGGGCCCGGATCTACCAATCCATCTGGGCTCGATGCCGGACGCAGTGCGGGCTGTCATCCAAGCCTTTGGCGACGATATCCATGATGGCGACGTTTTCATCCACAACGACCCTTATTTCGGTGGTTCCCATTTGCCGGATGTCAACGTCGTCGGACCCGCCTTTCATGAGGGAACGCTCCTGGGTTTTGGTTGCGTCCGTGCACATTGGCCCGATATCGGTAGCGCCACGCCCGGCAGCTATGGCGCCGTGACCGAAGTTTACGGCGAAGGCCTCCGGCTTCCACCGGTTCGCATATATTCCAACGGCGAACTCGATCGGAATGTTGAAGCAATTATTCGCGCCAACGTTCGTACGCCAGACGAACGTTGGGGTGATCTCAGTGCTCAGATCGCTGCCAACAGACGAGCAAGTCAGCGTATTTCTGTTCTCGCCGGCAAGTACGGTGCTGAGCGCCTGACCGATATCATGCAGGAAGTCCTCGACTATTCCGAGCGCATGATGCGCATTCTTCTCCGAGACTTACCGGATGGCGAGGGCGAATTCGAAGATTTCTGTGACGGGGACGGCATTGTAGACGAGGGTGAGAACGAGGATTCGACATTCACCATTCGCATGAAAATCCAAAAGCAGGAAAGCGCGATCAAAGTCGACTTCGCTGGCACTGACCCTGCCGTCGCTGGCCCAATGAATGCACCGCTGTCGGTGACATCTTCTGGGATCTATTGTTCATTGAAGATGATCATCGACCCGGATGGATTGATCCCGGCCAATTCGGGAGCATGGCGACCGATCGAAGTGGTTGCGCCCAAAGGTTCTGTCGTTAACGCGACGTTCCCCTCTCCCGTTGTCTATGCCAACCACGAAATATCGCACCGCGTCGCTGACATGACCTTTGGCGCCTTGGCGACGATTATGCCGGAGCGGGTTATGGCATGCAGCCAAGGTACCTCTGCGATCATGACCTTCGGAGGTATCGACTACCGGACGGGAGGCCGATACGTGAGTTACGAATCCGTTAAGGGCGGATTTGGCGCGCGACCGAACAAGGACGGCATCAACGCCCTCTCGTCCGGCATCGCAAACACCATGAACACGCCTATTGAAGCGCTGGAGATGAGCTTCCCTTTGCGGGTGAATTATTATGAACTCATTCCCGGAAGCGGCGGTGGCGGAAAGTTCCGCGGGGGTCTAGGCGCACGACGGGCCTGGACAGTCCTGGAGAACAATGCGCGCGCCTCTGTCTGCATGGAGCGCATGAAATCGCCACCTTTTGGGATCGCCGGTGGGGGCAACGGAAGCACCGCACGCGCAACGCTCAAATATCCCGACGGCACTCAACGTGCCCTCCCAAGCAAGGGTGCATTCGACGTACCGGCCGGCGGACAGGTTGTGCTCGAAGCACCAGGGTCGGGTGGCTATGGAGACGAAGCAGAACGGGACCCCACGCATATCGCGCGCGATCGAAAAGACGGTTATCTAGACGAGACGTGATACCAAAAGAAAATCAGAACGATTGCCCACTATGAAACCAAAAGGCACAGACATGAGCGACACCAGAACTCTTACCGCAGGCGAGGCCGTCGTTGATGGATTGGTGCGGAACGGTATCAAAACCATCTTCTGCCTGCCGGGCATTCAAAATGACCTGTTTTTCGATGCGCTCCATACACGGACAGACGAGATACGACCAATTCACACACGGCACGAACAAGCGGTCGCCTATATGGCGCTTGGAGCAGCGCAGGCCTCGGGTAAACCGTCGGCATTTTGCGTGGTTCCGGGACCAGGATTCCTTAATGCCTCAACGGCCCTCGCCACGGCGTACAGCACAAGCTCCCCAGTTCTGGCGCTCCTCGGACAAATCCCATTATCCGCAATCGACCGAGGTTACGGATTGTTACATGAAATTCGCGATCAGATAGGCATCTTGAGGACGATGACCAAATGGGCGGAGCGCATCGAAGGTCCCCAGGAGGCAGCACGACTGACACATGAGGCTTTCCGGCAATTGGGCGCAGGCAGACCGCGCCCCGTCGGTCTCGAATGCCCAATGGATGTCTGGGGACGGACGGCACCGGTCACCCTTCCCGATGGACCTGCAGAGGCCACGACAGTCCCCGTCGACACCGACAAGATCGAAGAGGCTGCAAAACTTTTGGGAGCTGCGAAGAATCCAATGATTGTGGTCGGCGGTGGTGCACAGGACGCCAACGTAGAGGTGCGCCGTGTGGCCGAGATGCTCGAAGCACCCGTATGCGGATTTCGCCTTGGTCGCGGCGTTCTAGATTCCAGACACCATCTCTCTATTACGATGCCGACGGGGCATCGACTTTGGAAGGGCGTCGATGTGGTCCTCGGAGTCGGCACCCGCATGCAGCCGCACCAGCAACTTTGGGGCACAGACGAAGACCTTAAGATCATTCGGGTCGACCTTTCCGCAGAAGAGATGGATCGCATCCTCAAGCCGGATGTCGGCATCGTCGCGGACGCGGCGGACGCGTTGATCGCCCTTGCCGAAGCATTACCCAGGCACAACTCCGCCAGGGCGTCACGCAAGGAAGAACTCGACGAAGCGCGCGCTAAAACAATGGAGCTGTTGTCACCACTCTCCCCGCAACTCGCCTATATCGATGCGATCCGCTCTGCATTGCCGGAAGATGGTATCTTTGTTGATGAACTGACCCAGGTGAGCTATATCAGCCGCCTTGCCATGCCGGTATACAAACCGCGTAGTTTCATTGCGTCGGGATATCAGGGGACACTCGGTTGGGGTTACGCCACGGGGCTTGGCGTCAAGGTCGCGCGCCCGGACAAGCCCGTTCTATCAATCAATGGCGACGGCGGGTTCATGTTCAACGTTCAGGAAATGTCGACGGCCGTGCGCCATGGTATTAACCTGGTCGCCGTCGTCTTCAACGACGGTGCCTTCGGCAATGTGCAGCGCATTCAAAAACTCAGTTACGGCAACCGGACGATCGCTAGTGATCTCATCAATCCGGATTTTGGCAAGCTCGCTGATTCTTTCGGAGTAGCAAATCTACGGGCCACCACACCAGATCAGCTCCGGGAACGCCTCGAAGAAGCATTCAAGATGGATGCCCCGGTGCTAATCGAAGCGCCCGTCGGAGAAATGCCTGACCCATGGAGTTCAGTACTTAACCTACCCCGCGTCCGAGGATAGCCGAAAAGCGGGCATCAGTGTTAAGCCAGACGGGCATTTCATCACCCATATTTGACCAAAAGATCCCCGTTGGCCGCTCTCAACCGTCATCAGCTAGCGCAGCAGCATATTCACCACAGCCGCGCCGAATACTCTACGAAAAGATATTCGGTTTGGTATTCTTGTTTTGGGATTGGATCGCGGGAACGCCTATTATCCCGGTCGAAAGAGAGTAACTTACATTCGGTCACGCCAAAAAAG
>CAXGSZ010000133.1:0-6565 GCA_964012455.1 uncultured Alphaproteobacteria bacterium | reverse complement strand
CCGCCGGAAGGTTCGCAGCGAAATGAGGCACCGCTTTCACTTCTAATTCCGACTTGGGGACTGGCGTTGGCAAACATCTATTTCGGCATCGATACGCGGGTCAGCGTCGGTGTCGCCGAAACTGCCGCGACATTCCTAATTGGTGTGAAGTGATGGGTACGGAAGTGTTCATGCTGTTGGCGATTGCCGTACCGTTCGTGACATCGGCACTCGTCGGAATGTCCGATAGCAAGCCAAACCAGCGCGAGACAGTCACGCTAGTAGGCGCCTGCATTACCTTTGGCGTTGTCCTAAATTTATTGCCGGGCGCTATGAGCGGCGTTCGCACTAGTATTTCACTTCTCGAATTCCTGCCCGGCTTAAGCCTTCGTCTCGAACTTGAAGCGTTGGGGATGATGTTCGCGCTGATCGCATCCTTCCTCTGGATCGTCAGTTCGATCTATTCAATCGGTTACATGCGAGGCAAAAAAGAAGAGCATCAGACCCGCTTCTTCATGTGCTTTGCCATCGCAATTGGTAGTGCGATGACCGTGGCACTTGCCGGGAACATGGTGACGTTGTTCATCGGTTACGAAGTGCTTTCGCTTTCTACCTATCCGCTTGTTGCCCATCATCAGGATGATGAGGCCCGGAAGGGTGGGCGGAGATACCTGGGCTACTTGCTCAGCACGTCAATCGGACTGTTGCTTCTTGGCATGATATGGACGTGGCAACTAACCGGAACGCTCGAGTTCAAACCGGGCGGCATTATGGAAGGCAAGGTCGAGGGCGCAGCAGCCGGGTTATTGCTTGTGCTCTACATGTTCGGCATTGGCAAGGCTGCACTTATGCCCTTCCATCGGTGGTTGCCCGCGGCCATGGTCGCGCCCACGCCAGTGAGCGCATTGCTTCACGCTGTGGCCGTAGTGAAAGTCGGTGTGTTCTCGGTGATGAAGGTTGTCGTTTATATTTTCGGTATCGATTTCTTGGGAGCGACCGAGGAAGCAGGTTGGCTCGGGTATGTCGCTGCGGGAACACTGCTACTCGCTTCGCTGATTGCAATGCAGGCGGATAATTTGAAGCGCCGATTGGCGTATTCGACAGTCAGCCAGCTCTCATACGTAACATTGGGCGCTGCGATGTTTCATCCGCTTGGGGTTATCGGCGGAGCGATGCATATCGCCATGCATGCATTCGGTAAGATCACCTTGTTTTTTTGTGCGGGCGCCATTTATGTCGCGACGGGAAAGGTAAATGTGAGCCAGCTTGACGGGTTGGGTAAGGCCATGCCGTTCACGTTCGTTGCATTCTTTATTGGAGCATGCAGCGTTATTGGTTTGCCGCCACTCGGTGGAATGTGGAGTAAGTACTATCTGTCGCTCGCCGCGGCGGATACCGGACAACTGGTATTCATCGCCGCTCTCATGATCTCCTCGCTTCTGAACGTTGGGTATCTGTTGCCGATCGTGGCGAGAGGTTTCTTCAAGAGCAGCGCGGGTGGTAAAGCGACGGATAGGATCAAAGAGGCGCCAGTCTTCTGCGTCGTTCCATTGTGCGTCAGTGCGCTTGGCTGCATCGCACTCTTCTTTTTTGCGGATGATCTCTACCAGCTTCTCGTACCCATAGCGGGAGAACTCAAATGACTGGCGATGGCAAGAGGTACTGGCTCGACGACCAAGCGAATATCAAAAAAGTAATCTGGATGTTGTGCGTGATATGCGGGCTCTTGTTCTTGGCAGATTTCGTCTATCATAAACATTCGCACTTTGAGGCCGAAAATTTCATTGGGTTTTATGCTATTTTCGGATTTTCCGTCTGCTGTTTATTGGTTTTGGCCGCCAAATTGATGCGCAAATTCCTGATGCGTGAAGAGGACTATTATGATGCCGAGTGAGTTTCTTTCACCCGGTATTTTTCAGATTCTGGCCGCATTGTTCGTGCCGCTCTTCTATGGGCAGTGGCGCAACATCTATATGGCTGCAATCCCGATTATTGAGTTCGGTTGGACACTGGGCCTCAGCCCCGGTGATCATTTGGAAGTTGCGACCTTCGAGATGTCACTTGTTGTTCTGAGGGTAGATTCCCTTAGTCTGGTATTTGCATATATCTTTCAACTTGCGACGTTTTTATCGATTATTTTTGCCTGGCACATTCGCGATACCGTACAGCAGGTTACCGGGCTCATTTATTCCGGCGCTGCGGTTGCTGCAGTCTTTGCTGGCGATCTGATCACCTTGTTTGTGATGTGGGAACTAACGGCCCTGGCGTCGGTCTTTCTTATTTGGGCACGCCGTGACGATGCGTCGTTCAAAGCCGGTATGCGCTATCTGGTCATACAGGTTGGTTCCGGTGTGCTTCTGCTTGCCGGGATGATCATCCATTTTAAGGCAACGGGAAGTCTTGCGTTCGATTTCCTGGGAATGGGGATGCTTGGCACGAACCTCATTCTTCTGGCCTTTGGCGTAAAGTGCGCCTTTCCGCTTTTGCACAACTGGCTACAGGACTCGTATGGGCACGCGACGGTTACCGGAACCGTCTTCCTATCAGCGTTCACAACGAAATTAGCCGTATATGCGCTGGCCCGCGGCTTTCCTGGAACGGATATGTTGATTTGGATTGGCGCAGCAATGGCGTTATTTCCGATCTTTTACGCCATTATCGAGAACGATCTTCGTCGGGTCCTTGCGTATATTCTCAATGCACAACAGGGGTTTATGGTTTGCGGTGTCGGAATAGGGACCGAAATGGCCCTGAACGGAGCGGCGGCGCATGCATTCGTTTGTATCCTGTATATGGCCCTTCTTTTCATGGCCATGGGCGCCGTGTTGTTCCGCACGGATGCGATCAATGGATCCGAGTTGGGAGGACTATACAAATCCATGCCGTGGTCGATGGCGTTTTGTATCATTGGCGCGGCTTCGGTCTCGGCATTCCCGCTGACCAGCGGTTTTGTCTCTAAGTCGATGATCATCACGGCAGCTGCGTCAGAGGGTTATTGGGTCGTATGGGCTGTTCTGTTGTGCGCATCCGCTGGCATCTTCCTTACTTCGGGAATAAAGGTTCCGTTCTTCGCGTTCTTTGCTAAGGACACAGGAAAACGCGTTAAGGAAGCGCCATTCAATATGCTTCTGGCGATGGCGGCCGTGTCCGCTCTATGCCTTCTTATCGGTATCCTTCCAGAACACCTCTACAATATTCTGCCGTTCGCGGTAGATTACGTCCCCTATACCACTGCCCATGTCATAACCCAGCTGCAATTACTCTTGTTTTCAGCACTGGCATTTTTGGTTCTAGTGGTGAAGGGAATATATCCGCACGCACTGCGTTCCATAAACTTGGATACCGATTGGGTGTATCGCCGATTTATCCCGCGGATTATCAACCGGGCGATATCGGGAATTTCGACAGCTTACGAGAACCTGGCGACAATGGCGGGTATCAAGGCGGAGTGGCTTCTCCGCACCAGTCTTCACTATACGGGACCGCACAGTACTTTGGCTCGGACATGGGAAATTGGTAGTTCGACGTTGTGGGTGATGATAACCCTCGCTATCTGTCTTCTGCTTTACTACATCTAGACGTGAGCCGCGGTTCGCGGCGGCTATGCATAGTAATTCCGCCGGCAAATCTTCGTTATGACCCCACCACACGGATCTTTGGCTCTCCCGCCGCGTGCCAAGCGCATTCACTGGCGGACGTTGCGCACTACGCTGCCATACGTTTGGCCCCGAGACGATCTTGGAATTCGGGTGCGTGTTCTTCTGGCGCTTGGCGCGTTGCTCGGTGCAAAAGTTACGAATGTCTACGTCCCAATTATTTACCGAGACGTCGTTGATGTCCTCGATGGGATGACGTCAACTGTTATTGTATTGCCACTGACTTTGGTGCTGGGGTATGGCGGCGCCCGTGTCTTGGCAGTTGCGTTCGAACAGTTGCGTGAGGCTCTCTTCGCGCGCGTCACCTATCGTGCTATGCGACGTTCCGCGATGAATGTCTTTCATCATCTTCACGCCTTGAGCCTGCGATTTCATTTAGAGAGGCGCACAGGTGGCCTTTCACGGGTTATTGAACGAGGCGTCAAGGGGATCGAGTTCGTCCTTAGCTTTGCGATATTCAATATACTTCCAACAATCTTGGAAATTCTGATCGTTTGCGGGATTCTTTGGAATCTATTCGATTTCCGATACGCGATCGTCACTTTTGCGACCATAGGTTTATATATCGCCTATACGCTCGTCGTCACCGAGTGGCGGATAAAATTTCGCCGCATCATGAACGAACGTGATACAGACGCGAACACGAAAGCGATCGATAGTCTCCTCAATTACGAGACGGTTAAATACTTCGGTAATGAAAATCATGAGGAAATGCGCTTCGACGCATCCTTAAAAGGCTATGAGGATGCGGCTGTTTTCAGCACGGTTAGTTTGTCCGCCGTCAATGTAGGACAGGGGGCCATCATCTCGGTCGGCCTTGTTATCCTGATGATCATGGCGGGCGAGGGCGTCACATCAGGCGAGATGACGCTCGGGGATTTCGTACTCGTGAATACCTATTTGATTCAGTTGTATCTGCCACTTAATTTTCTTGGGTACGTCTATCGGACAATCCGTCAGTCGCTGACGGACATGGAGGACATGTTTGGGCTTTTGACTGTACCGCTGGAGGTAGATGACAAGGATGAGGCACGGCCGCTTAAAGTGCCGCATGGCGAAGTCGCATTCGAGGATGTGAATTTCTCATACGAAGAGCGTCGTTCGATCCTTCATGATGTCTCGTTTTCCGTGCCGTCTGGCAAGACTGTGGCGATCGTTGGGCCCAGCGGTGCCGGCAAGTCGACTATCAGTCGGCTTTTGTTTCGATTCTATGACGTTACTGGCGGAACCATCCGAATCGACGGGCAAGATATCCGTGATGTGACGCAGTCCAGTCTTCGTGACACGATAGGAATCGTTCCGCAGGACACGGTACTATTTAACGACAGCATCTTCTATAATATTGCATATGGGCGGAGCGACGCGGCGGTCGAAGAAGTTGAGGCCGCAGCAAAGCTGTCGCGCATTCATGACTTTGTGACGGATTTACCGGACGGTTACGAAAGTATGGTTGGCGAACGTGGCCTGAAACTCTCCGGGGGAGAGAAGCAACGGGTGGCCATCGCGAGGATGATCTTGAAACAGCCTTTGATCATGCTGTTTGACGAAGCAACGTCGGCTCTGGACACAAACACGGAACGCGAAATCCTAGAGAGCTTGCGTGAAGTGTCGCGAGACAGAACAACGCTCATAATCGCCCATCGCCTGTCGACCGTCGTGCATGCCGACGAAATCATCGTTCTGGATCAAGGGGCGGTTGTCGAGCGAGGAAGACACACACAGTTGCTGGCTGATAACGGACGTTACGCGCGGATGTGGCAACAGCAGCAGGAAGGTGGCTGATGATGCATTGTAGCCGGCACACAATGTTGATGTTCTTCGTCGTCCTATCCATCTGTTGGAGCACACTGGTCAATGCGCAGAAAGGTGTTAGCTTCGAGCGTTCGGATATCTTTATCGAAACGAAGAGTGGCCAGCATCGGTTTGTCGTCGAACTTGCGCATACTCCCGAGCAATTGTCGGTTGGACTGATGTTTCGTCGCGCGTTGCCCCGGGACGCGGGAATGCTGTTTGATTATGCGCGGCCTCAGCGGGTCGCCATGTGGATGAAAAACGCGCTGATTCCACTCGATATGCTGTTTATCGATAAATCGGGTCGTATCGTTCATATTCGCCAACGCGCCGTGCCTGGTTCGCTGGAGACGATATCGTCGAAGGTTCCTGTGCGCGGCGTTTTGGAACTCAACGGCGGCACCGTTTCGCGTCTTGGCATTGCGCGCGGTGATAAAGTCCGTCATAAGATTTTCGGTAATTAGCGGGTTCGCGTAATCTTGAGAGGGAACGTTAGGTACGCGCGGTTCCTTGCTTGCCGATAAATGCCTGCCTGTTCCGCCCTGAGGCAAACGTGCAGTTCTCAGCATCCGAATTATTGTAGACCTGTCACCGTGAAGACTTCAATAAGGCCTCCGTTTTTCGCAACACCCGCCGCAGCTGGTTTCTCCGCATATTCGAACGAAAGGTATTTCAAGATAGTGCGCTTTTGTTCACATCGTTGCGCCTCTTCCCCCGCGCGCTGAAACGGTCGCAGTTATCAGCGCGCAAAATATTCCAAGAAAGACAATACCTATAAGTATCTTTATAATGTCATCAAAAGTATGTATTTAAATAATTAAAAAAATATAACTATAATACAATAATATATATGATTTATTTATTGTATATTATAATAAAATAAAAATGATACATATCATCACAAAAATATCGAACCAATTAGGCCGATTTCGTTTGCGGCTCTTGGTCCCGATGCCATTGCTTTCGCCGGCATGCGAGGGACTTGGGGATTTCGGCGGGACCTTCGCCAATGCGTTTGGCGGCATTTCCCAAATGATCACGGATTAACTCGCCGGCTTCAATCCGCTTGTCGCAGAAGCAATCGCGATTGGTCGGGCAACGCCGGTCATTGCGAGCAATAATTCAACATCCTGCTACGA